>JAFGIZ010000070.1 GCA_016929365.1 Lentisphaerota bacterium | reverse complement strand
GTCCACCCCGGGATTGCTGCAATGCGGATCCAGGTCCTGGTGCAGGCGCCACACTTCGTTCATCACCTCGCCGGCCCGGTCAAGATCGCCCAGCGCCAGCGCCTGTTGGCCCTCGTCCGCCAGTTCGACCAGGCCGGCAATCGCCGCCAGCACGCGCCACTCGCGGCGGAGGTACCGCTCGACCACGATCTGCAAGACGTTCTTGGCCAGCCGCTCGCCGCCCGTGAAGGCCAGGACAAAACGCGCCTCCAGCTCATCCACGATGCCGGGCAGCAGCGGAATGGTTTCCACCATCACCCGCATCGGACGGACCGGCGCCGTCGCCGCGCATTTGACACCGGGCACCAGTCCGCCGATCTGGTCCTGCCAGCCGCCGCCGGTCGTCATGCGCTGCTCCAGCAGCAGCACCAGGTCGTTGACCGTGCGCACGTCGTCGGGACGGCCCGCCAGCCGCTGCAGCGCCCGGATCAGCGCGGCGCCCAGGATCGAGCTCGTTCCCAGCCCGCTGCCCCGCGGTACGCGCGCCCATGTGCTCACGCGCACGCCCTGGGTAATGCGCCGCCCCGCACCGAATCCCGTCAGCGCCAGGGCCGTGCGCGGCAGCGTAAAGGCATCGCGGAGCCCTTCGCCGCCTTCCAGGGATTCTCCGTCGTGCACCGTCATCCGCTCACCCGAATCGTCCAGCACCAACTGCCACTCGGGCCGCTCCAGCGCCTCCACCCGCGCGCCGACGGGCAGCTCGCCGTTCAGACGCATCGCCATGTTAAGCACACGCGCCGGACGTTCGAGGCAGTACGGCGGCGTATCGCTCCATCCGCCCGCCAGGTCGAACCGCACGGGCAGCAGCACCGTTTCCACGCGGCCCGCCGCCAGGCCGCCTACCGGCTCCGGCCGGTACGGCATCACGGCGGCAGCCACCTCGCGCTGCACGGCCCGGAATGCGGCCTCCGAATAGTGCCGCGCCGCCCCGGCCCGGCCCAGCACGCCAAGCAAATCCGAGACCGTCTGCAATTCCCGGCTCGTCGCCGTTTCCGGCGCCCGCCCGGACGCCGGGGCCAGGTCCGCCAGCGCCGCTCCCGCCGCCTCAACCGTCAGTTGACTCCCCAGCGCATGCACGTTGCGTTCGAGCCCCTCGGACACCGCGCGGCGCGCCACCCGAATGACCCGCCGCGCGGCAACCTCCTCGAAATGCCGCGCAAACGCTTCCGCGTCCACGCGGGCATGCAGCTCCGCCAGGCTGACGCGCGGGCGCTCCCGCCACACCGCGCCGATGCGCGCCGCGTCCGGCTCCGGGACTGCGCCGGCCATCCACAGCGCCGCCGCCATCCCGTCCGCCCGGCTCCCCTCCGGAAACAGCCGCGCATGCCAGAGGTCGCGCGGCTCACCGTCCCGCCAGAGGGCTTCCGCCGGAACCTCCCGGGCCGCCATCCATCCCGTCATGCGCCGGTTGCAGAACGTCGCGTCGCGGAAACCGTCCTTCGGGTTGTCGTCAACCCCGCAGCACGCCGTCACCGTTACAGGCCCGTCCTCCGCCGCGCCCCCCGCCAGGGGTACCTGCCAGATACACGTGTTGTCCGGGATGCGGCAGGGTTCGTCTCCTGCCTCCACGCCCAGCACGACACAGCGGTTGCCCACCGACACCCCGTCTCCCAACCGGCACCCGTAAATGAAACTGCCCCGGCCGACGGCCGCACGCCGGTCCAGGTCGGAAACACAGACCACCGAGGTCAAGCCCACTTCCGCGCCGCACTCGCACAGAATCCGGCGGCATAAGCCGCCCGCCCAGGGGTGGGCCAGGTGGGCCAGCACCTCGGCCGACGTTCCGAAATGCACGAACATGAATTCATCGGCCCGGTGATGCCACAACGTCACATCACGCAGGCCGGCCACCAGCCGCTCGCCCAGCGGACGCGACCGGACCCAGCCGTGCCGGTGTGCGACACACGCCCCGGCGATCTCCTCGTAGAGGCTCAACGCATCGTCCGCCTCCTGTACGACCGCCACCGGATCGGGATCCGACAGGGCCAGGTCCACCAGCGCGCCGAACGCGGCTCCCGCGAATCCGCACACGCCCGTGTCCAGCAACGCGGCGCCGCCTCCCGTCAGCGCGCCCCGCCCGATCAGGTCCTCCGCCGGCCGCTTCTGCAGGAGATCCACGACCCGGCCGTCGCGGTCCGCGACGATTACGCCGTGCTTTTCCGCCACGTCCAGCGAGGCCGGCGTCGTCACGATCACGCCGCCGTCCGCCGGAACCGCCGCCCGGCCCGCGGCAAACAGCGGCAATACGTCGCCGGACAGCGACACCAATCCGCCTTCCGTCAGCCGCATGGCCAGCGGGGCACAGACGGCCAGTTGATGATCGAACAGGGTGGGGACCGCCCGGTCCGGATCGGCCAGGAGCGGAAGCGGCACGAAGCACTTTCCGAAAATGTTTGCCCACGGAGCCCGGCGGCTGTCGCCGCCCGCGTGAATCAACAGGACCCGCGCCTTCCGCAAGTCCGCGCGCGGCATCACCTCGGCCAGCCGGCGCAGGGCGTTCAGCGTCGCGCCTCCGCTCCCGATCCGCACGCCCCCGGGGTCGGCGGCCACGAGGGTGCGCGTGCGCTGCCCGATCAGACCGTGCCGCCGCGCCGCCTCGATCTGAAGCTCATAAATGCGCGCCTGCCGCTCGCTCGCCGCCGTCAGGACCACCACATCCCAGCCGGGAATGCGCTCCGGCGTCTGCACCGATAAGTGCAAGACGCCCCATCCCCGGGCCAGGTGCTCCAGAACGCCGGCCCGTCCGCCTCCGCCTGCGGGTATCATGCCCGCACTGTACGCCACCCCGCCCCGTCGTTTCCAGCACGCAAATGGTCCCCTGCAGCCCCGCCCCCCCCACGCGGCCGCGCCGGCCTGCGCGTTTTTCTCCCTCGACCCCCCGGGCCTTTGCCCTCTATCCTGAC
>JAFGIZ010000069.1 GCA_016929365.1 Lentisphaerota bacterium | reverse complement strand
TCAGCACGACCCGCCGCGTCTGCGCGTCCGTCAATGTCGCCACGACGCGGGCGGGCATCAACGTGGACGCCGTGCGGCTTGCGGCCGACACGATCCTGCGCATCGCGGGCGCCACCCGCACGGCGCAGGGGTTCGGGTGCGCGAAGCTCGTGATTTTTGCCAATATCCCGGAAGACAATCCTTTCATGGCCGGCGCCTACCTCGGCGGCGGCGAGCCGGAATGCGTCATTAACGTGGGCGTCAGCGGGCCGGGCGTCGTCAAGCGCGCGGTCGACCGGCTGCTGGAACGGAACCCCGGCGCGACCCTGGACCAGATCGCCGAAGAGGTCAAACAGACCGCCTTCCGGGTCACGCGCACCGGCGAGCTCGTGGGCCGCGAGGTCGCCGCCCGGTTGCGGCAGCCGTTCGGCGTCGTCGATCTTTCGCTCGCGCCGACCCCCCGCGTGGGGGACAGCGTGGGCGAAATCTACCAGGCCATGGGCATCGAACGCCTGGGCGCGCCCGGCACGACCGCGGCCGTGGCGATGCTCAACGACGCGGTCAAGAAAGGCGGTGCGTTCGCCTCCAGCGCGGTCGGCGGACTGTCGGGCGCGTTCATCCCCGTCATGGAGGACCATGCCCTCGCCCGGGCCGTCGCCGAAGGGACCCTGACGCTCGAAAAGCTGGAGGCCATGACCGCGGTCTGTTCCGTGGGCCTGGACATGATTCTCCTGCCGGGCGACACGCCGGCCGAAACCCTCGGCGGATTGATCCTCGACGAGGCGGCGATCGGCATCATGAACCGCAAGACCACCGGCGCCCGCCTCATTCCCGTCCCCGGCAAGGGCGCCGGCGAACGCGTCGATTTCGGCGGGCTGTTCGGCGCCGGCACCATCGCCCGCGTCGCCTGTCCCGCCGGCGCCGAAACGTTCGTCCGGCGCGGCGGCCATATTCCCGCCCCGATTCAAAGCCTCTCCAACTGAACGGCATGAACACAGTCTACCTGGTAACCGGCGGGTGCGGGTTCATCGGGTCGCACCTCTGCGAACGGCTCGCGGCGGAAGGCGCGGCGGTGCGGGTGCTCGACAATCTCTCCTCGGGGTACGAGGCCAACCTGGCGGCCGTGCGCGGGCGCGTAGATCTGCGCCGCGGCGATATCCGCGACCCGGACGCGGTGGGCGACGCCATGCAGGGCGCGACGTACGTGTTTCACCTGGCCGCGCTGGTCTCCGTTGTCGACTCCATCGAACGGCCCCTGGACAATCACGCGATCAACATCGCTGGCACGCTGAACGTTCTCGAGGCCGCGCGCCGGGCCGGCGTGCGGCGCGTGGTCCTGGCCAGCTCGGCCGCCGTGTACGGGAACACCCCGGAACTGCCGAAACGTGAATCCATGCTGCCTCAACCGGAATCCCCCTACGCCGCCGCCAAGCTCGCCGGCGAAGCCCTGCTCTCGGTGTACAGCCGGCAGTACGGCCTGCCCGGCGCGGCGCTGCGCTATTTCAACGTCTACGGCCCGCGGCAGGATCCAAAATCGATCTATTCGGGGGTCATCTCGAAATTCGCGGACGACGCGGTGCAGGGCCGGGCATCCACCGTCTTCGGCGACGGCCGCCAGACCCGCGACTTCGTGTATGTCCGGGACGTCGTCGAGGCCAACCTTCTGGCGTTGCGCAGCCGCGCGGCCGGCCGGGGCGAGGTATTCAATATCGGCTCCGGCGCCACGGCGTCCCTGCTCGACCTGCTGGACGCGTTCTCGCGCCTGGCCGGCCGCACACGCGAACCCGTCTTCAAGGACGCCCGCCCTGGGGATATCCGGCACTCCGCCGCGTCGATCGAGAATGCCCGGCGCGCGCTCCGCTTCGAACCGGCCTACACGCTCGAGCGGGGCCTGGCGGATCTGTGGGCGTCGCTCGGCACGCGCAGGAAGACACGCCCGGCCCAGTAGAGGGCATTCTCCAGAACCGGCTTTTCGCGTTCGACGCGTTTGCGTATCCCGCCGACCAGATCCAGGTAACGCGCCAGGACGCGCCGGACGTCCTCGCCCATCTCCTCTCCGTCGAAAAGCTCAGGGGCCCGGTCCCCGAAATCCAGCGTGTGCTGGACGGTTTGCGCATCGACCGGGAACCCGAGCCGGTATCCCGTCAACAGAAGCCGGTCCGCCGCGTCGCTCTCTTTCTCGCCGTTGCCGCACGCGTCGAGATACCAGGTCGGAGAATCGGTCAACGTGTCCACGTGCAACAGGCGCAGGCATTTCTTTTCAATGTCGAATACCGCCTTGATCGTCTCCTGCGAAATATGCAGGGCCCGCAGGGCAATGACCTTTTCGAGAAAAACGAGATAGGCCTGCGAATAACCTTCCGTTTTACCGGGCACGTGCAGCTTGAGCACGCGTTGCAGGTTGCCCACGTAGAGCGTATCCCGCCCCAGCATGGCGCATAACCGCGAAAACGAAACCGGCTTCATGACAGGCAGTATGGCCAAAGCGCCGGCCAGGTCAAGGCCCCGCGTCCGCTCACGCGCCGCGCTACGGATCCCTTGGGCCGTTCCCGCCGTTGGAGGGCCCAAGACGGAATTCGCCGGGCTCGGGCCGGTCGCGCGCGACCCGGCGGGCGGCGGCCAGCAGTGCGTCCGCCGCCGCCTCGGGCGGCCGGTCCGCCGGGAGTTCCAGCCACTGCAGGGCATGGCGGAAGCGCCCGAAATAGCGGCTGCACAAGGCATTGCCCGCGGGGCCCCAGGACGTTGTGCGCGCCGTGTGCGGGCACGCTTCGGCCCGCCCGGTCAGCCACGCCGCGAGCCGGGCCAATGTGCGGCGCGGCGGCCGGTCCGGATCGATCCGGAGCTGCACGGCCCGCCCGCGCGGGCCGCCGAAAAAAAAGAGCTCCACGCGGCCTTCGCGCGCCGACGGACAGATCAGCGCGCGTGCCGTGAGCGGCGTTCCATAGCGGCCGCGTTCCTCCGCCACGCGCCGCTGCACGTTGACCTCCGGCTCCAGCCCGGCGATCAGCCGGTTCTCGAGCAGCAGGGCTTCCAGCTCCGACCCCACGCCATGAATTTCGAGGTCCCGTATGCGGTCGCGCAGGGTCCGCAACTTCGGCGGCAGGTCGAGGACCGCGCGAAAATAGCCGTTCAGGCGTTCGGCCAGATCGGCCGCCTTCCCGACGTAGAGCGGCCCCCCGTCCGCGTCGCGCATGACGTAAACGCCCGGCTGGTGGGGAAGCGCCGCCAGCGTCTCTTCATCGAACGCATACCGCTCCAGCGGCGCCTGTGCGCGCGCCGTGTCCGGCAGCGCGCGCAAGGCGTCCCACGTCAGGCCCGCCCGGTCCGCCGTCTGCAGCACCGCCCAGAGGATCTCCTCCAGGCCCCGCAGCTCGCCGGATTCGGGGTCCACGACCGGCGCCACGCCGTAGGCCCGCGCTATGGCTTCGGTCCCGGCCGAGACCGGAAGCGGCCGCTTCAGGGCCACCGCCGTGCGCTGCAGGTCGAGGAGGCGCAGCTCGCCGACAACCTGCCGGGGCAGGCAGGTCAACAGCTCCCGCCAACCGCTCCCGTACACGGCCAGAACATGCGGCGGCGCCAGGACCTTGATCACGGCCCGCCGTACAAAACCGAGAAACGCCGTCGAGGGCGTCAACAGGCTGTCTTCCCGGCGCTCCCGTTCCGTTTCGCGCCCGCCGTCGAAGAGCACATATTCCGCCGCCTGCCGGTTGCCGGGCCGGTCCGTCCGCCGGACGAGCAGGCCGATCTTGAACCCGTTCCGGAACGCGTCGTTCTCGATAACGCCCATTGCGTACCGCCCTTACTCCGCAT
>JAFGIZ010000068.1 GCA_016929365.1 Lentisphaerota bacterium | reverse complement strand
GCGGAAGATGTTCATGTAGCGCATGTTGAAGCCGATCATGAACTGTTTGCCCGACGCGGCCCAGGCGCGCAGCATACGGTCGCACCCTTCGGTCGTGATGGCCATGGGCTTTTCCGCGAATACGTGCTTCCCGGCGGCGAACGCGTCGCAGACGTACTGCTCGTGCGTGAAGTCCGGGCTCATGACGGCCACGGCGTCGATGTCCCGGCGCTCGAGCAGCGCGCGGTAATCCTGCGTGACAAAGCCCTGCGGATTGACGTTCCGGCGAAAGGCGTCCAGCGCTTCGGGCGACACGTCCGCGGCGCCGGCCACGACGGAACGGCCCGCCGGCGCGTGCCAGTGCCTCGCCATCTCCCCCCGGCCGGCGGCTCCGATAATCCCGATGCGCACCGTGTCCATAACGCCTTTAGCATGTCGGGAACCGGTCGCCGCCGTCAACGTGTATCTTGATTTTGCGCCCGCCCTCCCGGCCGGCGCTGCTCAGCTGCCGGTTCCTACAGCCGCCCGCGGCCGTTGCGGCGGGCCCGGCTGTTCTTGCATGGCGACGGGTTGACGGCAATGTAGACGCTTTTCTCGCCCAGCTCCTTTTCCAGGGCCTCGACCAGGGCTTCCTCCGGATTCACGCGCAGGGCCTTGGCCGTATCGAGGAACACCTTTTCGCCCTTGGGGAACTGGAGGCAGATCACCGCCGGGACGTCGCCGGGATGGAGTTTCAGGATGTCCTTCACGCGCTGCAACCGGCCGTTCTCCGCCGCCGCGGCGGCGATGTGTACGCCGAGGCGCCGCGTGAAATGCCGGGGCGCCTCTTCCAGCGGATAAATTTCGTAGGCAATCAGCTTGGGCGGTTCCTCGCGCCGGGTGACCTCGCCGCACACCAGCACGGCGCGCTGATCCTCCAGGTACATGCCGTACTTCTGGTAGACATCGGGAAACACCAGGGCCTCGACGCAGCCGTCCAGGTCTTCCAGGTGCACCACGGCCATGGCTTCCTTCTTCTTGGTGAGCTTGCGGTTGACCTGCGCGATGATGCCGCCGAGGCGGGTCAGCGTGCGGTCGTCGAGCGCCGCCAGGCCGCTGACGTCGGTCAGCTGGTAACGCTGCAGCAAGCCGGCGTACTGCGCGAGGGGGTGGCCGCTCATGTACACCCCCAGCAGCTCCCGTTCGCCCGCCAGCAACGCGCTTTCGTGCCACGGCGCGCAATCCGGCAGCGCGTCGTCCCCGGCGGCGGCCGTCGGCTCCTCGAGCAGGGCGAAAAGCGACTGCTGCCCCGCGGCACGGTCGCGCGCGTCCGACGCGGCGCGGCTCATGGCAAAATCGATCCCGTGAAACAACCGGGCGCGGTGCATCCGCAGCGAGTCCAGCGCCCCGCTGCGCACCAGGCTTTCGAGCACCTTCTTGTTCGCCAGTTGCCCGTCCACCCGCGAACAGAAACCGATCAGCGACGTATACGGCCCGTCGGCGCGGCCGGCGACGATCGCCTCGGCCACGCCGTGCCCGACGTTCTTGATGCCCGCCAGCCCGAAGAGAATGCCGTCCTCCCGGGGTTCGAAGCGCACGCCGCTCCGGTTCACGTCGGGCGGATAAATCTTGAGGCCCATGGCGGCGGCTTCGTTGATGAAGACGGGCAGCTTGTCGAAATTGCCGATCTCGCAGGAGAGCAGGGCCGACATGAACTCGGCCGGGTAGTTGGCCTTCAGGTAGGCGGTCTGGTAGGCGATGATCGCGTACCCGGTGCTGTGCGCCTTGCAGAAGCCGTAGCCGGCAAACTGCGCCATAACGTCGAAAATGCGGCCGGCCTTGCGCGCCGGCATGTCATGCGTCTCGGCGCAGCCCTTGATGAAGCGCTCGCGCTCGTTCTCCATGACCTCCATTTTCTTCTTGCCCATGGCCCGGCGCAGGATATCGGCGTCGCCCAGCGAATACCCGGCCAGTATGTTGGCCGCCTTCTGAACCTGCTCCTGGTAAAGCATGACCCCGTACGTTTCCTTGAGAATCGGCTCCAGGCGCGGGTCGTCGTACTTGACTTTCGCCTTGCCGGTCTTGCGGTCCACGTAGTCGGGCAGCATGTTCATCGGCCCGGGCCGGTACAGCGCGATCATGGCGATCAGGTCCTCGATGCCGTCGATCCCCACACGGCGGGCCAGGTCGCGCATGCCCGCGCTCTCGAGCTGGAACACGCCGATCGTGTCGCCGCGGTTCAGCAGGTCGTACGTCGGCCGGTCGTCGAACGGCAGATTATCCAGGTCCAGGGTCTCGCCCCGGAAACGCGCCACGAGCGTGACCGCCTCCTGCAGCACGGTGAGGGTCTTGAGCCCCAGGAAGTCCATCTTGAGCAGCCCGATATCGCCGAGCGGCTCCATGGTGTACTGGGTCACCGGCTGCCTGTCCTTGTCGAGAGCGAGCGGGACGATCTCCACCAGGGGCCGTTCGCCGATCACCACGCCGGCGGCGTGCGTGCCGGGGTTGCGGTAGAGGCCCTCCAGCACGAAGGCGTAGTCGAGAATGCGACGGCAGTCCGGGTCGTTGTCGTAGGCGGCCTGGAACTCGGGATTCATTTCCAGCGCGCGCGCGAGGGTCATCTTGGGTTCCTCGGGCACCATTTTCGAGAAACGGTCGCAGACCGCATAGGGAATCTCGAGTACGCGGCCCACGTCGCGGATCACGGAGCGCGGGCCGAGCGATCCGAACGTCACAATCTGCGCGACGTTGTCGCGCCCGTACTTCTGTTTGACGTACTCGATCACTTCCCCCCGCCGCGCCTGGCAGAAGTCGATGTCGAAATCGGGAGGCGAAACGCGCTCCGGGTTCAGGAAACGCTCGAAAATCAGGCCGTAACGGAGGGGGTCGATCGAGGTGATGCCCAGCGCATAGGCCGTCAGGCTGCCCCCGCCCGACCCGCGCCCGGGGCCCACCGGGATGCGCTGCTCGTGCGCGAAGCGCATGAAATCCCAGACGACCAGGAAGTAGTTGATAAAGCCGGTCTTTTCGATGACCGCCACTTCCTCGTTGAACCGCTTCAGGATCGCCCGCTCCCGGTCGTCCGCGGGGTGCGCGGGGTCCTTGACCCCGTAATGGCGCCGGATGCCGTCCATAACCAGCCGGGTGAGGTATTGCTTCTGGCCGACGCCCTCGGGCACCCGGAACGTGGGGAAATGCGGCCGGCCGAACTCGAGCTCGACCCGGCAGCGCTCGGCGATGCGGACCGTGTTGGCCAGCGCGTCGGGCACGTCGCGGAAAAGCTGTTCCATTTCCGCCCGGCTCTTCATGTAGAATTCCTGCGTGCGGTAGCGCATGCGGTTGGGATCGCTCAGCACGGTCTGCGTCTGCAGGCAGAGCAGGACCTCGTGGGCGGCGGCATGCTCTTTCTTGACGTAATGCACGTCGTTCGTGGCCACGAGCGGGAGCCCTGTCTTCCGGGAGAGGGCGGGCATGTGCTTGTTGATCCGGCGCTGCTCGGGAATGTTGTGGTCCTGGATTTCGATAAACACGTTGTCTTTGCCGAGAATGTCCGCGTAGGTGTTCAGCGTGGCGGCCGCGGCGTCCGGGTTGCCGTCCAGGAGGTGCCGGGCCGGCTCGCCGTGCAGGCAGCCGGAGAGCGCAATGAGGCCCTGCGCGTGCTGCGCCAGCAGCTCCTTGTCGATGCGGGGCTTGTAATAGAACCCCTCCAGGTGCGCCGCGGACACAAGGCGGACGAGATTTTCGTAACCGGTCCGGTCGGCGGCCAGGAGCACGAGGTGGAAGTGGGGCGCCTTGCCGTTGTCGCTCTTGCGGTCAAAGCGGCTGCCCGGCGCCACGTAGGTCTCGCAGCCGATGACGGGGTTGATGCCGCGGTCGCGCGCCGCGCGGTAGAAGTCGATCGCGCCGTACATCACGCCGTGGTCCGTAATGGCCACGGCGGGCATGTTCTGCTCCTCGGCAATGTCCATGATGTCGGGCACCCGGCAGGCGCCGTCGAGCATGCTGTAGCACGTGTGCAGGTGCAGATGGACAAAGGGCTCGACGCTCATGGGTCCCATGGTAAGCACCCCGCGCGGGGATGGGAAGCGATTTCGGATTCCGGCCGCCCGGAGCCCGATTTTGCTTCTCCCGGCCCGGGCTTTTCCGGTATGGATACCGTATGAACGCGAATCCCGTCGATACCGGCCGCCTGCGGCGCCTGTTTGCCGAAAGCGCGGCGGCCATCGGCGCGCTGGACGAGCAGGCGGACGCCGTGGCCGCGGGGGCGGCGCTGGTCGTGACGGCGCTGCAGCAGGGGCACGCCGTCCTGACCGCCGGAAACGGCGGCAGCGCCGCGGAGGCGCTGCACCTCGCGGAAGAACTGGTGGGCCGTTTCCGGGCCAACCGGCGCGCCCTGCCGGCCGTGGCGCTGGTCGCCGATACGACCGCGCTGACCTGCATCGCCAACGATTTCGGCTACGATCGGGTCTTCAGCCGCCAGGTCGAGGCCCTGGGCCGGCCGGGAGACGTGCTCGTGCTCTTCAGCACCAGCGGCCGGGCCGCCAACCTGGCCCTCGCTCTGGAGGCGGCGCAGTCGCGCGGCCTCAGGACGCTGTGCCTGCTGGGGCGCGACGGGGGGCCCCTGGCGGGCCGGGCGGACGCCGAAGTCATCGTCCCGGGCAGCGCGACGGAACGGATCCAGGAAGCGCACCAGGTGATCCTGCACGCCATCCTGGACGCGGTGGAGGCGGCCTGTTGAAACGCGCCTGGCTGCTCGGATTGCTGCTGCTCCCCGTGTGCGGCCGGGCGGACCTGCTGCTCAAGCTCACAATGGAGCACCACGTGTACCTCCAGTTCGAGCCGATGGTCGGCTACCTGACCCTGTGGAACGAGTCGGACTATCCCGTCGTGATCGACGCGGACGACCCGGAGCGCGCGAACACGGCGCTGCGGCTGATCGTGACGCGAGACGGCCGGCCGGTCATGCGGCTGAACGACCGGCCGCTGCTGCGGCGGCTGCTGCTCCTGCCGGGCGAACGGCACGTCATGATGACGGACCTGTCCGCGCGCTTCGACGTGGGAACCGCCTCCCGCTACCTGATCGACGCCGAAGCCGTCCGCGACGGCGTGGCCTACGGGGCCAAGCCGTTCATGGTCGACGTCGTGCCGGGCATCGAAATCACGTCCGTGAAACGCGGCGTGCCCGGGTACCCGGGGCGCGAGCGCGCGTACAGCCTCCGTTACTGGACCCGCGAGAAGCAGGAACAGCTTTTTCTGCGCATCGACGAGCCGTCCAGCGGCGACAACTACGGGGTCTTCCAGCTCGGGCGCCTCCTGCGCTTCTACAAGCCCCGCCTCCGCGTGGACCGCGACGGGTTCGTGACCGTGATCCACCAGACCGCGTACAACCGCTACGTGCGGACGGTCTTCGAGGCCACCCCCAACGAAGTGCGCTTCCTCGACCAGGAAACGATCGAAACCGAGACCCGGCCGCCCGAACCCCCCGCCGGGCGCGAGCGCGACGAAAATTAGGGCCTTGTCCCGCCGCTACGGCGGCAAAAAACAAGACCGGGCCGCCGCGCTTGACCCGGCGGGCGCACTGCCCTAGTATGTGCTGTTTCGTACGGTATGCACCCGTGGTGAAACTGGCATACACGCAAGGTTCAGGTCCTTGTGCCCGTTGAGGGCGTGGGGGTTCGAATCCCTCCGGGTGCACTCCGCGCCGGGCGCGTTGTCCGGCGCGCATCAGGACAGGGAGCAGCAGGATGGCCTTCGGCGAAGGGAAAATCTGGTACGACGGCAAGCTGGTCGACTGGAAGGACGCGACGTGCCACGTCATGGCGCATGCGCTGCATTACGGCTCCGCCGTCTTCGAGGGCATCCGCTGTTACAAGACCGCCCGCGGACCGGGAATCTTCCGGCTGGACGACCATATGCGCCGCCTCTACGAGTCGGCCAAGATCTACCGCATGGACGTGCCCTTCCCGCGCGAGGAGTTCAGCCGGGCCGTGGTCGAGACCGTGCGCGCGAACGGGTTGGAGTCCTGCTATATCCGGCCTTTCGTGTTCCGTGGGCTGGGCAGCATGGGCGTTAACCCGCTCGAGTGTCCGCTCAACTGCGTGGTCGCGGCCTGGGAATGGGGCAAGTACCTGGGCGACGAGGCCATGGAGAACGGGGTCTCGGTGTGCGTCTCGTCGTGGCACCGCGCCGCGCCCAACACGTTTCCGGCCCTGGCCAAGGCAAGCGGGAACTACCTGAACTCGCAGTTGATCAAAATCGAGGCGATGCAGGGCGGCTTCGACGAGGGGATCGCGCTGGATCATTACGGCTTCGTGTCCGAGGGGTCGGGCGAGAATATCTTCATGGTGCGCAACGGCGTGATCTACACGCCGCCCTCCAGCTCGTCCATCCTGCCGGGCATCACGCGGCATTGCGTCTTCACCCTGGCGCGCGAGCTGGGAATCCGGATCCACCAGCACGTGATTCCGCGTGAAGCCCTGTATATCGCCGACGAGGTCTTCTTTTCGGGCACGGCGGCGGAGATCACGCCCGTGGCCCGGATCGACAACATCGCGGTCGGCAACGGCACGCGCGGGCCGGTGACGGAGCGGATCCAGTCCGCGTTTTTCGACATTGTCGAGGACCGTGTGCCGGACCGGCACAACTGGTTTACCGTCGTGGCGTGAGCGTTGCGGATGAAGTGCGAACTCTGCCAGCAGAACGAAGCCACCGTCCACTTTAAACAGATCGTGGACAGCGTTGCCAAGGAACTGTTTGTCTGCGCGGCCTGCGCGGCCAAAAACGGCTTCGAAATCGAATCGCCCACGTCGTTGACCGATTTTCTGTTCGGCATGGGTGTGCAGGGGGACGTGAAGCCGCCGGCCGGCGACAAGACCTGTCCCGCCTGCGGCCTGCGCCGCGAGGACTTCGACAAGCGCTCCCGGCTGGGCTGCCCCACCTGTTACGAAACCTTCGAGGAGGAGCTGCGGCCCTACCTGGAAGGGACACATGCCGGGACGCGCCACGCGGGCAAGGTGCCCGCCACGGAACAGGTCTCCGAGGAAATCGCCGCCCTGCGCGAGGCGCTGGACAAGGCCGTGGCACGCCAGGATTTTGAAGAAGCCGCGGCGCTGCGTGACAAGGTCCGGGCCCTGCAGGGGGCGGCCGCGCCGGACAGGGAGCCCGCCTGAGCATGGTGATTGACGATCTCGTCAAGCGCCGCGATTCGTGGCTGCTGGCCGCGGAAGACCCTGCCGGCATTGTCATCAGCAGCCGTGTCCGGCTGGCCCGCAACCTGCGGGGCTGCTCTTTCCCGGGCTGGGCGCCGGAAGACGAGCGGGTGCGGGTCTGGCAGCGCGTGCGCGACGCGCTGGGGGACGCCATGTCGGCGGAGCATCCCGTCTTCCTGGAGATGCCCGAGCTCGGCGACGTGGACAAGGAGGTGCTGAAGGAGCGCCACCTGATCAGCCGCGAAATCGCCGTGCAGGGGGCCGGCAGCGGCGTGGCGGTCAGTCCCGACGAAGGCATCGCGGTGATGATCAACGAAGAGGACCACCTCCGCCTGCAGGGGATCGCCCCGGGGCTCAACCTGGCGGCCGTATGGGACCGCATCGACCGCCTCGACTCGCGCCTGGAGGCGAAACTCGAATACGCCTTTTCGCGGCGGCTGGGCTACCTCACGGCGTGCCCCACCAACGTGGGCACGGGCCTGCGGGCCAGCGTGATGATGCATCTCTCCGGACTGCGGCTGATGGACGAGATCGAGCCGGTCATGAAAGGCCTGGACAAGCTGGGGGTGGCGGTGCGGGGCCTGCTCGGCGAAGGGACCGAGGCTTACGGCAATATCTGCCAGATTTCCAATCATTCGACGCTCGGCGAGAGCGAAGCGGCCATCCTCAAAGGCCTGACCGAGGTCGCGCGGGAAGTGGCCGGCCACGAGCGCAACGCCCGGCTGCGGCTGATGCAGAACCGGCAAAGCCGCGCCCGCGACGAGATCGGCCGCGCTTACGGGGTTCTGCGGCACGCCCACGTGCTCCGCTCCAGGGAGGCCATTGACCTGCTCGCGGGCCTGCGGCTCGGGGTCGAGTTCGAGGTCGTGCGGGGGTTGACAGTGGGGGATGTGAATGAGATAATGCTTTTATCGCAGCCTGGGCATCTGCAGAAAATTCTGGGGAGGCCCCTGGAGCCGGACGCGCGGGACGAAGCGCGTGCGGCCATGATACGCGAGAAACTGAGCCGGGTAACCCTGGCGTAGCGGCCGCCCGCAGGTCACGCGGGAAGGCGCACGGCCCATCGCGGCCGCGCGCTTCCGTGTTTGCTGCGGGCCGTTTCTCGAGGCCGGTGAAGAGGGAAAAGGATGAACGGATTCAGCAATTTTACGCCGCGCGCCCAGCGGGTGATCCAGCTCGCCCGGCGCGAGGCCGATAATTTTAACCATCCGTACGTCGGGACCGAGCATCTCCTGCTGGGGCTGATCGCCCTGGGCGAAGGGGTGGCCGTGAACGTCCTGGACCGGATGGACGTGTCCCTCGACGCCGTGCGCCTGGAAGTCGAAAAGGCCGTGGGACAGGGGCCGGAAACCAAGACGGTGGGGAACGTCCCCTTTACGCCCCGCTCCAAAAAGGTCCTGCAGCTGGCCGCCGCGGAAGCGCGCACGCTGCACCATACCTACGTCGGCACCGAGCACATCCTGCTGGGCCTGCTGCGCGAGGGCGAAGGCGTCGCGGCCCAGGTGCTGCGCAACCTCGGGGTGGACCTCGATACCGCCCGCATCGAAATCATGCGGGAGCTGGATCCCAACTTCGACGCGGACGCGGAAGAAGACCTCGAAAACGAGGAGGCCGAAGCCGGGTCCGCGCCCGGCCGCAAAGAGCCCCGGGGCAAGCCCAAGACGCCGGCGCTGAATACGTTCGGGCGCGATCTGACCGAGCTGGCCCGCAAGGACGAGCTGGACCCGGTGATCGGCCGCAAGGACGAGCTGCAGCGGGTCATTCAGATCCTGTGCCGCCGCAACAAGAATAACCCGGTCCTGCTCGGCGAAGCCGGCGTGGG
>JAFGIZ010000067.1 GCA_016929365.1 Lentisphaerota bacterium | reverse complement strand
GTTCCTGGCGGCGCTGTTCTACTTCTGGCTCTGCCCGGATGCCGCCGCCAGTCGCTGGGCGTACTGGGGCGTCAAGGTGTTTCTCGTGGCGTGGCCGCTCGTCATGGGCATGACGCTGCTACGCGGCCGGCCGGCTCAGCTCCGGCGCCGCGGTAGGCGCCGCTACGGCCGGGCGGCGGGCTGGGGCCTGTTGACGGGGCTCGGGATGGCGTTGTTGATCCTGGCCGTCATGCAGACGCCGCTCGGCGACCTGGTCCGCGACCGTGCCGGTGCGATGCGGGAGCGTGCCCGTCATCTCGGGATTCTGCGTTACTACGGGTTTTTTGCGGTCTTTCTGGCCCTGGCCCACTCGCTGATCGAGGAGTACTACTGGCGCGGGTTCGTGTACCGCCGCGCGCGTGCGCTGTTATCCCGGCCGGTCGCCACGGGGCTCGCCTCGATCGCCTTCGCCTCGCACCATGTGATCGTGACGGGGCGCCTCCTTTCCTGGCCCCTGGGCGTTCTGGCCGGGGCCGGCATCGCGCTCGCGGGCGCCGTGTGGTGTGCCCAGTACGAACGCCACCGCACGCTGCTGGCCCCGTGGCTGTCCCATCTGCTGGCCGATATCGCCGTCATGGCTGTCGGCGGGCGGATTCTGTTCGGGTAGGCGCGGTTGCCGCGGGGCTGCGCACACCACAACCGCTTGCCTTGTGCGCGCTTGCAGGCGAGGCTGGATCGTGTACACTGGCCAGCGGCCGCGAGGGAGGTGCAGCCTGTCATGCCCGTTGCCGTGCAAGGTCCGGAGTTCGCGTTCCACGGGGGGGTGTTGTGTATCCGCACGCGGTTGCGGCAGATGCGGATCCGGTGGGGGGCGCAGCCGCTGGCGGAGGAGCGGGCGCACGGCGGGCCGTGGCGGGTCTTCCGGCCGGCATTCCGGCTGCTTGCCCCGGACGGGCGGCTGGGCGCGCCGCTTGACGGCGAAGCGGTGCCGGAGCGGCATGAAGCCTACGCGGCCTTCCGGGAGACGGTCCCGGAGGAGACGGCCCGGCTGACGGAGCGGTTCGGCAGCCACCAGTGGAGCCTGATGTGGCTGGCGGAGCGGTATCCGCCGGCGGCGGACCTGGCGCGCTCCAACCCGGTGCTGGCCTATTGCCTGGCGAATAACGACGCGTTTCTGCCGGGTCTGACCCGGCCGGTGATCCGCGCCGCGGTCGAACAGGCGGCCGGGCGGCAGCGGATGATCCTGGCCTGGCTCGGGTTCCCGGGCACGGAGGCGATGGTCAAGCTGTTCCGCAAGATTCCCCCGGAAATCGTGTCGCCGGAAACCCTCCGCATGCTGCGCGAGACCGTGAACGCCGATAGCGCCGTGCCCAGGCTGCTGGGCCACCGGGAGCGCATCGGGGCGGGGGTCCTGCAGCTGGTCATCGACCGGAAGCTGATCCCGTACGTCACGCCCGCCCTGCTGCAGGACGTGGCCGGGCGGGAGGAGGAGCAGGCCCGGGCGCCGACGGCGGACCGTCTGCTGGACGTCCTGTTGCAGGCGAATTGCATGGCGGAGCGGCCGCGGGTGCGGCCGTTCCGTTCGGTGCGCAAGGTACAGGAAACGCATGACCGGGTTGCGGCCCTGTTCCTGCGGGAACAGCGCCGGCCGGGCGGACGGAGGCGCCGGGATCCGGCCCCGGACCCTGCGGAGATGGCGGCACTGGAACCGCCGGAGAGGCCTTTTCGACAGCGGCCGCGCCAGGGGGGTCGGGACCGGGAGGCCGCCCGTGCGCCCGTGCGCGCGCCGCGACGTGCCCCGCCGGCCAGGCCGGCGCCGGTGCGGCGTGTTCGGCGTTCCTTTCCCCCGCCGCCTGTGGCCGGCACTCCGGACATCGTACCGATTACGGACCTCAAGAGCCTCAGACAAGAAGGAAGAACGCAGAACAACTGCATCGCGAGCTACGAGAGCCTGATCCGGGAACGCGGCTATTACGTTTACCGGGTGCTGAAACCCGAACGGGCCACGCTTTCCGTGTATCGCGGTCCCGGCGGCGGCTGGTATCTGGGCGAACTCAGGGCCGCCCGGAACCGGGCCGTCTCGAACGAGACCGCCGCCAAGGTGCAACGCTGGCTGTCGCGGTCCCGCGTTTCACTCTGAAGGCGGCGCGGCCGTCTTGCCCCTTCGCGCGCCGTGTCAGCCCCCGAAATAGTCCGGGGCGTTGCCCGGCTTCCACTTGATGTTGCAGCCGATGCTGGCGGCCTGGTCCGGGGCGGCGGGCCGGTCGTTGAGCACCGCTTCGATCGCCGCCCGCAGGTCGCGGCCCGTTACCGGCTTGTCATTGCCGGGACGGCTGTCGTCGAGCTGGCCGCGATAGACCAGTTTGCGCGCCTTGTCGAACAGGAAGAAGTCGGGCGTGCAGGCGGCGGTGTAGGTCTTGGCGATTTCCTGCGTCTCGTCGTAGCACAGCGGGAACGTGAAGCACAGCGACTCGGCCATCTGCTTCAACGACTCCGGACGGTCGTCGGGAAAGGAGGCGGCGTCGTTCGAACTGATCGCGACGATGCCGATATCCTTGTCGGCGTAGTCCCGGCCCAGCCGGGCGAGCGCGTCCTGGACGTGCTTGACGTACGGGCAATGCCGGCAGATGAACATGACCAGCAGGGCCTTGCGGTCGGCAAAGCGGCTCAGCGAGACGGGCTGTCCGGTCACCACGTCGGTAAGCTCGAAATCGGGTGCGGGCGTACCCAGCGGCAGCATGGTGGAGGGGGTCAGGGTCATGGCGGGCTCCTTTCGCTTTAATGTAACCGTCTTACGAAAGCACCAGTCTGGGCTTTGCGGCGGGGCTTGGCAACAAGGGATTGTTTTCGGCAGCGCCGAAGCATCGGCGCCGGTGCCGGGTATCAGGTTAGAGCCGCCCGCGCACCTCCTCCGGGCGGGACGCGGCGGAGCGAGGCCGCGGCGCGTCGATTGGAACTCGCGCGCGGGACGGGGGATATGGCAGAGTGGCGGGCAGTCCAACCGGAAAAGGAGATGCACATGAAGCGGAGGACAGCGTATGGCGCCGCGGCGGCGCTCTGGCTGCTGGCGGGTACGGCGGCATGGGCCGCGATCGCGCCGGCGGACGTTTTCGGGAATCACATGGTGCTGCAACGCGGCCGGCCGGTGCCGGTCTGGGGCCGGGCGGAACCGGGAGAACAGGTTACGGTTGTTTTCGGCGGGCAGCGCAAGACCGCGGTTGCGGACGGAGACGGGAACTGGCGGGTCATGCTCGACCCGCTGCCGGCGTCGGCCGAAGGGCGGACGCTGACGGTGACGGATGCGGACGGCCGGGCCGCGGCGGTCTGCGAGGACGTGCTCGTGGGCGAGGTCTGGCTCTGCTCGGGGCAGTCCAATATGGCCTTTGTCTTGAACGGGGCGGAGAACGGCAAAACCCACGCGGCCGCGGCGGACTACCCGCTGATCCGGCTGGCGACCGTTCCCCGCTCTGACGCGCCCATGCCGCGCCGGAACGCGGCCCTGAGCTGGTCGCGGTGCGATCCGGAACGGGCGGCGGTATTCTCGGCGGTCGGTTTCTATTTCGGGCGCCGGCTGTTTCAGGAGCTGGACCTGCCGGTCGGCCTGATTCATGCGAGCTGGGGCGGCACCGGCATTGAGACCTGGACGCCGCCGGCCGGGTTCCGGGCCGTGCCCGAACTGGCCGGCCTTTGTGCACAAGTGGACCGCTGGGACGTGGGCACGGCTGCCGGGCGCACCGCCTACGAAGCGGCCGTGGCCGCGCTGAGAACCTGGCTGCCGCAGGCGGAGGCGGCGCTCGCGGCGGGCCGGCGCCCCCCGGAGCAGCCGCTGCTGCCCGTGCCGGAGCCTTCGATCCAGGGCCCGACGCGCCTGTATAACGGCATGATCCATCCCCTGGTCCCCTTTGCCCTGCGCGGGGCGATCTGGTACCAGGGCGAGCGGAACCGAGGTGACGGCGAGAAGTATTTCTACAAGATGCAGGCACTGATCCGCGGCTGGCGGACGGTCTTCGAGAACCCGGAGTTGTCCTTTTATTTCGTGCAGCTTGCCAATTTCCAGCCGGACAGCGGCACGCCGGAAGGCGGCGAAGGATTTGCGGCCGTCCGGGAAGGGCAGCGCCGGAGCCTGGCGATACCCCGCACGGGCATGGCGGTGGCGATTGATGTCGGGAACCCGTTGGACATCCATCCGCGCAACAAGCTGGACGTGGGGCTGCGGCTTGCCCGCTGGGCTTTGGCGGAGGACTACGGGTTCGATATCACGCCGAGCGGTCCGCTCTACCGGGAGCATACCGTTGAGAACGGCCGTATCCGGATCGCGTTTGATTACACGGACGGCGGCTTGATGGCCGGGATCAAGGACGGCCAGGCGTCGGTACGCGAAGATCCGGACGGCGTCGTGAAGCGCTTTGCGGTGGCCGGCGCGGACCGGGCGTGGCACTGGGCGGACGCGGCGATCGAGGGCGACACGGTCGTGGTGTCGAGCCCCGATGTGCCTGAGCCCGTGGCGGTGCGTTATGCGTATGATACGAGCCCGACGGGATGCAATCTCTACAACCGGGCCGGCCTGCCCGCCAGCCCGTTCCGCACGGACGACTGGTAGACGGGTGTCCGCCCGGGGCGTCGAAGCGCAGCGCCTGCTCCTGACAGGATCAACGGGATTGACGGGATCGGTGCGAGCGACGCCATGATCACGCACCTCGACCACGCGATCGGCCGGCGATTCCGGAGCGCGCTCGAGTAGCCCGTATTCAGAGGCGGCGGCAGAGCTTGAGCGTGACGAGATGGCCGCGGGTCGTGTTCTCGCTGTAGACATCGCCGAGGTATTGCAGGGTCACGCTCCAGCCCTGCACGCGGCTGTAGGCTTCGGCCCCGACCGCCAGGAGACGGGGTCCCGAATCGCGGAGGCGGGCCCCGTCCTGTTCCGCGTCCGCCCCGGTTACCCAGCTTGCGCCGGGTCCGATCCGGAACGGGCCCCAGCGGCGCGTGGCCTGGACTTCGACGCGCCATTCGTCGCCGGGCTTGAAGTCCGTGTCCGGGTTCTCCTGCCGGAAGCTGTACTTGACCACCCCGTCCATCGTATAGGGGCCGGCCGCTTTATGGATGAAGAGCGACGGGCGAAGGTCCCACTGGCCGCTGCCGGCGTTGACCCTGTCGGCGGCGTCGAAATCGCCGCTCGGGATCTTGGCGGCGAGCAGGGCCAGCAGGTCCGCGCGGCGGACGGGCAGGAATCCGCCGGCCGCGACCAGGATATCACCCGGCCCGGTGGCCGAATCGTCGAGCGCGTCGGCCCTGGTGTAACCGAAGGGGACGAGGGCGGTCACGACGTAATCCGGCGAGTACCAGCTCAGTCTCAGGATCTGGCGCGCGCTGCGGTAGCCGAAGTCGCGGGTCTCGGCATCGCCCGACGGGCCGGTCACGACGTCGGCCGCGTAAAACGTGGAGTAGGACAGGAAATACAGCCCGCGCGGGGCGCGCACGCCGTCGTAAATATCCACTCCCGGGGCCGGCCGCCCGCCCAGGAGGAGTGCCGCCGCGGCCAGCAGGCAGGCCGGCCGGCGCGGCATCAGGCTTCCTCCGCTTTGGTCTCGCGGGTCATGAGAGCCGCGACGGCGTCGGCGGGAGACTTGCCGGCGTGGACGATGGCGTTGACTTCCCCGGTTATGGGCGCCTCCACGCCCGCTTCGCGGGCCAGCTCACGGGCGATGGCGCAGTTCCACGCGCCTTCCACCGCTTGTTTGGACGCGGCCAGGACGGCGTGCGGGCTCTCGCCTTTGCCGATCCGTTCGCCGAAATTGCGGTTGCGGCTGAGCCGGCTGGTGCACGTCGCAATGAGGTCGCCCATCCCGCTCAGGCCGGCGAACGTCCGTTCGCGCGCGCCGAGCGCGCCGCCCAGGCGCGTCATTTCGACCAGGCCGCGCGTGATCAGGGCCGCGCGCGTATTGTCGCCGAACCCGAGCCCGTCGCTGACCCCCACGGCGACGGCGATGACGTTCTTGAGCGCGCCGCCCAGCTCGACGCCGGCGACGTCGGTGGAGGTATAGACGCGGAAGCGGTCGTTGTTGAAGTGTTCCTGCAGCCCGGCGGCGAGGTCCGGATCCGCCGCGGCGACGGTGACCGCGGTGGGGATGCGGCGCGCCACTTCCTCCGCGTGGCTGGGCCCCGACAGGGCGGCGACACGGGAGAGCCCGAGCGTTTCACGCGCAACCTCGGTCATGCGCCGCCGGGTGGAGGGGTCGAAGCCCTTGGCGACGCTGACGACCCGGGCGCCCGCGGGCAGGCGGCCGGCGAAGCCGGCGGCCACGTCGCGAAAATAGCGGGTCGGCACGGCCAGGACGACGAGTTCCGCCGCGCGCACGGCCTCGCCGCGGTCGGCGGTCCACTCGATGTCCGGCGGGAGCGGGACGCCGGGCAGAAAGGCGGCGTTCTCGCCTGCGGCGCGAACGGCTTCAAGCTGGTCGGCGAAGGGCCCCCAGACACGGACGCGGTGCCCGTTGGCGTGCAGCACCAGCGCGAGGGCCGTGCCCCACGCGCCGTCCCCGATGATGGCGGCCTGCGGCGTGCTCATGCTTTGCGTTTCCTGAACTCGAAGCGGTGTTCCGTGCCGTTCAGCAGTCGCCGGATATTGGCCTTATGACGCCAGAGGGTCAAGACGGCGAGCAGGGTAAACGCGGCAGGGACGAGGTGCGGCCCGTCGGGGTAACGGAACCAGCTTGCCGCGGCCACGGCCGCGGCCGTGAGCATCGAGGCGAGGGAGACAAAGCGTGTGGCGAGGAAAAGGACCAGCCACGTCAGCAGGCCGCCCGCCACGAGCAGGGGCGCGAGCCCCAGCAGGGCGCCGGCGCTGGTGGCGACGCCCTTGCCGCCGCGGAAGCGCAGGTAGACCGGCCAGTTATGGCCTGCCACGGCCGCGCAGGCGCAGGCGACGGGCAGCCAGGCGGGCGGGTGTGTGTGGGTGAGTGCGGCGGCGAGGGCCGGCACGGCGCGGACGGCCAGGTAGCCCTTGAGCGCGTCGCAGGCAAAGGCCAGGATGCCCCACGGCTTGCCGACCGTGCGGAACACGTTGGTCGCCCCGATATTCCCGCTGCCCGCGCGGCGCACGTCCACGCCGCGCGCCCGGCCGATCAGCCAGCCGAACGGCACGGCGCCGAGCAGGTAGGCGGCGGGGAGCGCGAGCCAGGCGGCGTTCATGCCTTGCGCTCCAGGACAAAATCCGCGAGGGCGGCCAGCGGCCCGGTTTCCGCGAGCGCCGGCGTCCGCAGCGCCGCGTGCGCCCGGCGGACGCAGTCCTCCGCGTCCGCGCGCGTATAGCCCGGCGTCGCGTCGAGCAGGTCGTCGGTAATCTGGAAGGCGAGGCCGAACTGCAGGCCGTACTCGGTCAGCGCCCCGAGCGCCTCGGGCGGGGCGCCGGCGCTGACCGCGCCGAAGCGGAGCGCGGCGCGGAAAAGGTCGGCCGTCTTATGCTCGTGGATAAAGCGCAGCGTTCCGGGGTCGGGGAGGGCGTCCGCGGCGAGATCCTCGACCTGGCCGCCGACCACGCCGCGGCTGCCGGCCGCGCGGGCGAGCTCAAGAACCAGTTGATTGGCGGGATAGGGCGCGGGCACCGGCGCGCGCGCGGCGGTCTCGAAGGCCAGGGCCTGGAGCGCGTCGCCCGCGAGGATGGCGAGCGCGGGCCCGAAGGCAACGTGCGTGGACGGCTTGCCGCGGCGTTCGGCGTCGTCGTCCATATCGGGCAGGTCGTCGTGCACGAGGGTGTAGGCGTGCAGCAGCTCGACCGCCGCCGCGGCGGCGAAGGGCGCGGGCCTGCCGGGGGCGGCCGCCTCGGCCGCGGCCAGGCAGAGCACAGCGCGCAGGCGTTTGCCGCCGGAGAGGACGCTGTAGCGCATGGCCCGGTGCAGCCCCGCGGGCGGTTCCGATTCGGGCGGCAGCACGCGGTCGAGCTCGGCGTCGACGGCGGCTGCGCGCTCGCGCAGGTAGGCGGTCAGGTCGAACATGCCGTCAGGGTACGCCGCGGGCCGCGCGGGGCAAAGCAAAAAGCGCCTATTCGGGGCTGACCGTGAGCCGGTAAAAACGGACCGGCAGCTCCGAGACGCGGTCGGTGTAGGACATGCTGCCGCCCGTGCCGGGCCGGTTGGTCACGAGCGGCGGCCAGACGGCGGCGGAATGGGTCACGGCCGTGCCGCGGTAAAGGGCATAGCGCCGGCCCGCCACGCTGTCCCACGTGACCACGACGACGCGCTGGGTGCCGTCGGCAGCCGCGGCGGCGCCGGCCAGTCCGAAGACGCTGCCGGGATCGGCGGCGTCGGTGCCGGCGATTTCTTCGTGGGCGTTGGTATACCCGTCGCCGTCATAGTCGCCGCCGGGCGTCAGCACGAGCAGGGCCGCCGACGCCGCGTCGCCGATATGTCCGACGCGGTCCCGCGCCCAGACGTAGACCCGGTTGGTGGCGCCCGGAACCGCGCCGCTCACGACGGCGGCCAGGCTCGTGGTCCAGAGCCCGCTGTCCGTGCCCGCGCCGTTGGTGAGCGCGGCGTAGTAGCCGGCGATCCCGGCGGGCGCGTCGTAGAACCCGCTCCAGGCGGCCGCGAGGTTCGTGTCCAGGGTGTAGCGGCCGAACGGCGAGGACGCCAGCGTCACGACGGCGGTGGCCGCCGCGGGCGGATCGGCGTCGACGGTCAGGAGCACGTGCACGTCGTTCGTGGGCAGGAGCGGATCGTCCGCGGCGATGCGGATCAGGCCGCGCCGGGTACAGGTCGGCAGGCCGAGCGAGTTCACGGCGACGGAAAGCGCGTTCGACCCGCCCGGCGCGGCCGTACCGCTCGCCGGCAGCACCTGGAACCAGGCATTCGTATCGTCGCCGTTCAACAGCGCGACGTCGTCGATATACCAGCCCTCGCGCCGGGTGTTCCAGTCGCTGCCGAAGCGGAAGCGGATGACGGCGTCGCGGCCGGCGTATGCGCTCAGGTCCACGGCCGCGCGCTGCCAGCCGCCCGTGCCGGCGAAGAGCCGGATTTCCTCGGTCCAGGTCGAGTTGGCGTGTTCGTGCACGAGGTAGGGATAGCCGCCCTCGGGGGTGACCTGGAAGAAGGCTGCGCCGCCGTTGGTGGACACTTCCACGATGCCGCCGTCGTAGGCCTGGCCGGGATAGTCCGGATCGAGCTCGGAATCGATCCAGTGCCGGAACTGAAGCACCGCGCCGGGGTTCAGACGCTTGGGCGGCAGGGTAAGCGCGGCGTCCATCCAGTTGCCGTACTGCGCGGGGTCGCCCTCGGTGCCGGCGTACCAGGCGTACGGCTCGGAGTAGCGGCGCGCGGAGCTGACGTGCCAGGCGTCGCCCGGGCCGCCGTGGGTCCAGGCTCCCTCGCCCGGGCCGACCGGATCGAACCAGCCGCGCTGCAGGGTCCAGGACACGTTGGTATCGCCGACGTTGCAGAGGGTCAGCTTCCGGCTCACGGAGGCGCCGTCGGGCAGCAGGAAGGGGAGCACGTCCCCGGGTTCCAGGCGCAGGGCCGGTTCCGCGTTGGTATGGCCGAAGCGGAAGTATTCGCGCCAGTCCTCCAGGCGGTCGTGATCGTGGTCCTGTTCGCGCGGCAGGTAGACCGCCGTCGCGTCGCGGGCGTTGGTCATGACCAGGCCGGCGGCGGGATTGACGCACGGCCCCGTGGGGCCGGGTTGCCGCACCCCGTCGACATACCAGCCCGTGAAACGGTATTGGCCCCCGTCCAGCTCGGCGGAGCCGGGGGCTTCGAGCGTGGCGGCGGGCCCGGGGACGTCCCACCAGGAGGTGGCGTTCAGAAACGCCGCCGGCTCCGAGTCCTGGACCAGGGCAACCTGGCGGTGCCAGTGCCAGAGCAGCAGGGAAGGGCGTGTCAGCGTGAAGGTGACCGTATTGGAGGGGCCCTGCAGCGGCACGCTGCCGGTCCCTTGCCAGCCGTCGGCGCGCCAGCGCGCGCCGACGCCGGCCTCGACCCGGGACGGCGCCGCCGCGTGAATGACCGCGCCGGAGGGGAAGACCGTGGTGCCGTAGCCCGGTGCGGGCGCGCCGATATCCTCCGGCCAGCCCCAGACCGACAGTTCCACCGGGTCCGCCACGCGGAAGGTGTTCAGCGCGCCCGGCGCGCCGGGCGGCGAGAGGGTGTGCAGGCCGGCGATCGTGTGCGCGGAGACGTAATAATAGACCGTGGAGCCGAGCGCCTGGACGGGGATCAAGGCGCGGAACAGGTCGTTCGTCACGCGGCGCAGCCGGTTGGTCGTGAACGGCGCGCTGCTGCCGGCGGTGTTCCAGCAGAAATACAGCCGGTTGGTATCGAGCAGGGTTGCCGGGACGATGCGCGTCTCGACGGTATAAAAGGCGGACGTCGTGTTGAGCACGTTGCCGACCGGGGTCGTGTCGATCGCGGCGGTCAGGTTGGTCATCGCGCGGTACAGGTTCAGCCGCCCGCCCGTAACGGTCTTGCCCGCCAGCGCGGGGAGCGGTTCGGTTCCGTCCAGGAGCGCCTGCCGGATTTCCGCGGCGTCGGCGCAGGGCTTGAGGCTCCAGAGCAGGGCCGCGGCGCCGCTGACGTGCGGGGCGGACATGGAGGTGCCGGTCATCGGCCCGTAGAGATCGTCGCGCAGCGTGCTCCGGATGCCCGTGCCGGGCGCAGCGAGGTCCACGCAGTCGCTGCCGTAGTTGGAGGAAGGCCGCAGGGAGTCGTCGCTCTCGGTATTCGCGACCGACACGATGTTGCTCATCGGGAAGACGGACGGATAGTAGGGCAGGGCCGGGGTGATCTCGCGGTAGAGGTTTCCGGCCGAACAGACGAAGAGCATGCCGGCCTGCTGCGCGGAAACGATGGCGTTGCTGAGGCTGAGCGAATAGTCGGAGTCTCCCCAGCTGTTGTTCGTCAGACGGATATTCACCCCCCGGGTGCGCATCAGCGTCGCGTAGTTGACGGCGTCCACGGCGACGGAAAGCGGACCGTAGCCGTTCGCGTCGACGATCTTGACGGGCAGGAGGCTGATGTTCCAGCAGACGCCGGCCACGCCGACGCCGTTGCTGCCCAGGGCGCCGATGGTCCCGGCCACGTGGGTGCCGTGTCCGTAGACCGTGCCGGACAGGTCGTCCATGGGATCGCCGTCGTTGTTGATGAAGTCGTAGCCGTGCACGTCGTCGACGAAGCCGTTGCCGTCGTCGTCCAGTTTGTTGCCGGGGATCTCGCCGGGGTTGGTCCAGATATTCGCCGCCAGATCCTCGTGCAGGTAGTCTACCCCGCCGTCGATGACACCCACGACGATCTCGCGGCGGCCGGTGCCGTGGGCCCATGCCTCGGGCGCGTCGATATCGGCGTCGGGCACGCCGCCGGTCTGGCCGGTATTGTGCAGGCCCCAGAGGCTGTCGAAATCGGGGTCGTCGGGAAACACGGTGTCGAGCGTCAGGATGGTATCCGGTTCGGCATAGCGCACGACGCGGGCGGCGCGGTTATAGGCGGCGACCGCCTCGGGCAGCGCGTCGGGTCCGGCATCGGGGATAGCCACCAGGTAGAGGCCGGGGGTGTGCAGGGCGCGCCGGATATGCAGCCCGCGGGCGCGGTTGAGCGCTTCGAGATCGGCCCGGCCGGCGTCCGGGCGGAGTGTGACCATGAAGTGGTCGGCCACGGCCCACTGTTCGCGTACGACGCGGGGCGGGCCGCCCGTCGGGTTGGGCGCGAGGACCCGTTCGTGGCGGATGAGGGGGTACGTGAAGTCGGTCCGGAGCAGGCGGACAACGCGGGTATGGCCGGTTGCGGGCTCGCGCGCGGTTTTTTCGGCCAGGACCGCCGCGCCGGCGAAGCGCGCGGCCGGGCCGCGGGTTGACGCGGCGCGGTTCGTGGCGGCGTGCGG
>JAFGIZ010000008.1 GCA_016929365.1 Lentisphaerota bacterium | reverse complement strand
GGTGTCGCGCAGGTCGGGGGGATTGACGGCATACGGATCGTAGAGCAGGGACGCAAGGTCGTAGACCGCGGCGCCGAGACGCAGGCCTTGAAAATCCAGTAGCACCGTTTCGCCGCGGTGGATGTGGACGTTGGATGACTGCAGATCGCGATGGATCAGCACGGCCGGCTCGCGGCGCAGGAGCCGGGCGACGGGCGCGAGTTCGCGAAGCACGGTCCGCGCGGCGGAAGGGGATACCGCCAGCCGGTTGCGGAGGACATGGGCCGCAAACAGTTCGTGCTCCCAGCGGTAAACGGCCGGGGTGAAACGGGGTATGCGCCGGGCGCCGAGGCGGCGGAGGCGGGCGTGATCGGCGCGGTGCAGGCGCGCGGCCTGTTGCAGAACCGCGGTATAAAGTTGTACGCGGCGCGCCGCGGAGACGTGGGGCAGGACGTCGAGCAGCGAGCGGTCGCCGACATCTTCCACGACGGCCAGGCGGTCGGCCGGGCGGGAGAGGAGCACGGCGGGGACACGGACGCCCAGCTTGTGCAGGAGGCGGGCGCAGGCGACGTAGCGTTTGTTTTCGGGCCGGCCGGTTCCGTGGCACTGGAGAATCGCGCGGCGTGACCCGCACTGGATACGCGCAAAAATCCGGTCCGAGCCGCGCGGCGGAAAGGGGTTCACGGAGGTGACCGCGGGTGACCATCCCAGGGCGCGTATGGCACGGGCCAGGCGCGGGTCGCCGGCGGCGTCGGCGCGAAGCACCATCCCCGAAACGGGGCCGTTGACATGCACACCGGCCGCGATGACGGCATCGTGCACGCGCGCCCGCGCGCCGATGAACGCGTTGTCCCAGACCACCGCGCGGTCCAGGCAGGCGCCGGGGCGGACCACCACGTTGCGTCCCAGGCTGGCTTTGCGCCTGTTGGTGAAGCCATGGGCGTCCAGGTAGCCCGGCACGGTGCCGGTGTCCGCCCAGCGGGCGCCGGGGACCGCGGCGCCGAGGACGGTTTCGCCGGATTGCATGGCGGCGGTGTAGGCGGCGATGATGGAGGCCGGTCCCGCGGTCGGGAGGTTGCGCAGGAGCCGGGGTGAGACCAGGTGCAGGCCGCAGAAGGTGGCGGTGCCGGGGGTGCCGGGCCGGTCGGCGGTAAACGTGCGTACGCGGTGCCCCTCGAGGACCACGGTGCGGGGACCGGCGGCGGGATGCATCCAGAGTACGGCAAGCGGACGCTCGCGGGCGAAGAGACGCTGGAGCGGCCGGGGGTCGATCGCCGCAACGATGTCGGCGTTCAGTATCCAGAAAGGCTGATTGTCCAGGCCCCACTCCGCCCGGCGGAGGGCGCCGCCGGTGCCCAGGATGCGGGGTTCGAAGGAGAAGGCCACGCGGAGACCGTCCGGCGGTTCCGCGCGGACGGCGTGAACGATATCCGCGGCGCCGTGATGCAGGTTGATCACGACGTCGCGCACGCCCCAGCGCCGCAGGGCGGCGAGATGGCCGAACAGGAGCGGCCGGCCCCACAGGGGCATGAGCGGCTTGGGGAGCGTGAGGCTGAGCGGGCGCAGGCGCTCCGCCAGGCCGGCAGCCAGGACGAGTGCCCTGCGGGGGGCAACCTCCCTAGGGCGTCGGGTTCGCCTCCTGCCAGGCGTCATAATCGGCCTTTGCCTTGCGGTACGCGTTCGCGAGTTCTTCCTGTTCAAATTTCATACGGTGCAGCGCTTCGATGGCGGCCATGCGCTCGGCGCCTTCGGCAGAGTCGCGTTGCCGCTCGAGGCTCTGCGCCTTGCGAAGGAACGCGCGGTACACATCTTCGGCACGGGCGAGCGCCTCGCTATGCGGGTTCTGCGGCCTTGGCGCGGCGGCGGGCGTTGACGGCGCCGGGGTGTCGGGGGGCGTTTGCGCGGGGGCGGGCGGGGTGCGGGGGGGCTCCGGGAGGGGCGCGGCGGTTCCGGGCCGGCCCGGATCGGCCGCGTCGCACGCCGGCGGCGGGGGCACATAGGGTAGCTCGCCCCGCTGCCAGAGCGTTATGGCGGCGGCTATGACGATCGCGCCGGCGAGCAGGAGGACGAGGTATTTGAAGAGGAAGGCGAGCCAGGATTTCATGATGCGGTGTTCTGTTCGGGGTTGTGTTGCAGCGGCGGGTTTTGAGACAGGTCGATTTTGGGTTTCAGGGTTCCGGTTTCGGGGTGTCGGGTGTCGGGGCGGGGCGGCGAAGGGCGGGTATGCCGTAGAGGCGTTGAATACGGGCGTTGGCGGTGTCCAGCCCGGCGGCATCGAGCACGAAATCGAGGCTGGAATCCTGAAGGCCGATGCGGCTGATATGCCCGTCGCGTTCGGCGATGCGGAAGAGATCGGCCAGGTTGCGAACGGGGGTGCCGTTGATGCGTTCGACCCGCATGTCGTCCAGGCGGCGGTAGCCGATATTAATGGGGTCGGGTAGAACCTGCGACACGATCACGAGCCGGTCGCCGGGTTGTTCGGGTTCGAGCTGCCGGGTCAGGTAGGCGTGCACGAGGCGCGCGTCGTTGGCGCGCTGCCAGCTTGGGCCCCCGGCCTTGAGATACCGGCCGGTCACTTCGCGGAAGACCAGGCCGCCCTCCACGAAGTAGGGGGCCGGCGCGGCGATGACGTTTTCGGGGATCAAGGCGTCGGCGTCGCGGAACGGCGCCAGACGCACGACGACGTTGGTAAGCAGGCCGTCGCGGATGAGGGCTGCCGTCGCGAGCTCTCCGGGTTTTCGCCGGCCCTTGATGAGGTAGGGAAAGGCCAGGCGGCCGAAGGCAGGGTCCTCGTAGTAGCCGAGCCGGTCCACGGCATAGCCGTCCCAGGAGACCACAACGTCGTTCGGTTGCAGGCTGGCCGCGGCACCGGAACCGGGCAGGGCCGAGACGACCAGGACGCCGCCGTACGCGGCGGGGACGCGCAGGTAGCGGCGCCGTGCGGGATCGACAAGGGGCTTCCAGGCGAAACCGGCAGCGGCAAAGCCGGTGTAGGGGGACGCCGTGGCCGCTTCCAGGAAGCGTGCAATGACGGCAGCGGGTGCGATCTGCGCCTGGCGCCGGCTGCGGTCGAAGCGCATGATCAGGCCCGCGAGCCGGTCGCCGGAAAGGACGGGGGCGCCTTCGCCGTTGATGTCCAGTTCGGTGGCGAGCGTAAAGGTCAGGGACGAATAGGGCGCGTCGGGCAGCGCGTCCATGGCGACCTGGACGATGCGACCGCTGCCGGATTGCAGTTCGCGCGTAGCGTCAAACTGGAAGATCCGCAGCGGACCGTGCGGAACCGCCGGGTCGGCGGGGGCGAGAAGGGCCGCCGGGTCCGGAGGCGTTGTTTCGAGCAGGGCGAGGTTAACCTGGGGATCCGCCGCGCATACGGCCGCGCTGACCTTGTGCCCGGAGCGTGCGGCGCGCCATTCCACGAGGCGCTGGTTGCGGACCAGCGTCTCCGTGGTCAGGATGAAGGCAGGGCCGACGGTCACGCCGTAACCGCGCCGTGTGCCGGGCGGATCCTGTTGCCAGGGCAGGCGGGCGTGCGGCGTCTGGCAGGTGACGAGCACCTCCACCAGCGCGCCGGACGCGGGGTCCGGGGACGGGCCGGCCGCGGCCGGCAAGGCTGCGAGACAGGCGAGGAGGGCGCAGATCCGGAAATTCATTCTCCCTCCTCTCCGCCGAGACGGCGGGCAGCCGGCAGCCCGTAGGCGGCCATAATCGCGGCATGTGCCTCGCGCGCGGCGGCCGCGTCGATCACGAGCGTCTCGTCGATGCCGGAGAAGCGCAAGACATGGAAATCCGCGTCGGACGCGTCCAGCGCGGCGGCGAGCTCCTGCAGGCTCCCGACGGCGCGGCCGTCGACCGATTCCAGGCAGCCGTAGAGAAAATCGTCGGCATAGGTGTTCACGGGGTGCGCGAGAATGCGCGTCATGATGACGAAGGCTTCGCGGCCCCGGTAGAGGCCGTCGCGCTTGGCATACTGCATGAGGTAGTGCAGGTTCTGGAAATTCGGGTTGTCGAAGTCCCGGTCCGCGGCCTGGAGATAGTTGCGGGTGAGCGGACAGAAGACGAGGCCGCCGTACATCACGTAGCGCGGGGGGCGGCCGTATTCGGTACGGAACATGAACGGGTCTTCGGGGTTTGTGAGCGGTACGGAGAGCGATTGCGCGGCGCCGTCCCGCCAGACGTCGAACGTAACGGATTCGCCGTGCTGTTTGCGTTCCAGAAGTTCGTTGAATAACACGGTTGCATCATCCAAGCGGATGGTCCCGTCGTCGGCGATCGGCCGTCCGTCAATGGCGGTGAGCACGTCGGCGTCGTGCAGGAGGCCGGCGGCGCTGCCGAACGGATCGACGTAAAACACGGCCACGCCGGAGCGGCCGGAAGGCAGTGCAAGGTCGCGGCGCAGCGCGGCGTTGCGGAGTTCGATGAAGGCCACGCCGAGTTCCGGGTAGCCGTCATAGACGCCGTCGGCGACGTCGTCCAGGAAATGGCGGATCACCGGCACGGGGATGGCGTAGCCGATGTTGTCGGCCAGGCGGAGGCCCTGGAAGGCGAGTCCGACAACGCGTTTCCCGTAGAACACGGGCCCGCCGCTGTTGCCGGGGTTGATGGCGGCGTCTACCTGGAGCACGAGGTGCTGGTCGATGCCGCTATGGGAGTAGACCCCGTAGTCGATGCGCGAGACGACGCCCTTGGTGATGGACAGGCGGTCGCCTCCGAGGGGAAAGCCGAGCACCGTGACCTCGTCATTGAGGGCGGGCAGGGCATCCGCGAAGCGTACCGCACGCGCGCCCTCGAAGAAGGCGGGATCCTCGACCGTCAACAGGGCGAGGTCGCAGTCGTGCGCGATAAACGTGACGCCGGCGGTATAGCGGCGGGGGTCGCCGTGGGTCTGCACCTGCAGAAATCGGGCGTCCGAGACGATATGGGCGTTGGTCAGAATGCGCTTGCCCCGGATAATGAAGCCGCTCCCGGTGGCGTCGAGGGGGCGGCCGCCCTGCCAGGGAAGGGCATAGTCCTCGCGTTGGATGGTGGCGTAGATCTTGACCACCGAGCGTTTGCCGAGCGTATTCCAGGGCCAGGCTCGAACGGGGACCGGAACCGCCGCAACCAGGAGAAGCAGCAGGGTTCGGGCGGCTGCCCGCTTGACACGGGGCAGGGTTCTGCGCGAGACTGGGCACCATGGGACTGGCGGACCGGGAATACATGCGGACTCCGAGGCGGCCGTCTGCGCCGCCTGCGTTGAGCCTGCGGCAGCGCCTGCGTTTTGTAATATGGCGTGTGATGAAGGCACTGGGAATCAGAAAGGAAGGCTGAGCCAGGCGCCGTATCCGATGTCGTCCACGT
>JAFGIZ010000066.1 GCA_016929365.1 Lentisphaerota bacterium | reverse complement strand
CGATCCCACGCCTTCCGGCCGGGGATCTCCGGCCTCACACCCCGCCGCCGACCCGCTCCTGAAACCGGGCGTAGGCCTCGTTCCAGGACGCCGTGTCGCGCGGCGTGAACGTCCGTATCGCAAACGCCTGCTTGATCAGCGGAAGCGCCGCATGCAAATCGGGCAGAATGCCCAGCCCCACCGCCTGCACCATCAGGTTGCCCACGGCCGTGGCCTCCTCCGGACCCGCCAGCACGGGCAGTCCCAGCGCATCCGCCGTAAAACGGTTCAACAAGACGTTGCGGCACCCGCCGCCCACCACGTGGACCACCGCCGTCTCCGTACCGCTCGCGCCGCAGATCTGCTCGTTGACCCTGCGGTACTTGAGCGCCAGGCTCTCGTAAACCAGCCGCAACAGCGTGCCGCGGTCCTGCGGGACGTCCTGGCCCGTCTGGCGGCAATACCCGGCAATCGCGGCTTCCATGTCCGGCGGATTGTAAAAACCCGGATCGTCCGGGTCGATAAATGCCGCGAACGGGCGCCCCTTTTCGGTCAGCGCGTTCAGCTCTTCCCAGCTGCTCTCGCGCCCGTCCGCGACCCGCCAGCCGCGCCGCAACTCCTGCACCAGCCACGATCCCATGCAGTTCTTAAGGAAACGCACGTTGCCGATCCCGCCTTCGTTGCTGATGTTCGCCGCCATCGCGGCGTCGGACGTGATCGGCTCCGGCACGAGCTTGCCGATCAGCGACCAGGTACCGGAACTGATGATCAGTGAACGCGCCGTATCCTCCGCCGGCGCCGCGGCAAACGCACTCGCTGTATCGTGTCCCGGGGCCGCCGTCAGGCGCGCCCGGTTCAGCCCAACCGCCTCGGCCAGCGGCTGCTGCAACCGCCCGACCGCCGCGCCCGGCGCCACGATCTCCGGCATGACGTCCCGGGGCACGCCCAGCGCATCCAGGATCTCGCCGCTCCACTGCTTCGTCCGGGCGTCCATGACCTGCGTCACGCTGGCCCAGGTGGAGTCCACGGCCTTGACCCCGCCCAGGTAGTAGAGGAACAGCGTGGGAACAGGCAGATAAACGGAGCCCGGCCGCAAGGCGTCGCCCCGGTGCTGCATGAACCACAGCAGCTGGTTGCTGACATTGAAAGGCTGAAAATGGATTCCCGTGATCTCGTAGAGCCGCCGTGCGTCGATCCGCTTCTTGACCTCCCCGATCATGCCGTCCAGCCGGTGATCGCGATAGCAGTACACCTTGCCCGCCAGGTCCCCGTCCGCGCTGACAAACTGGCCGTCGGCGCCCCACGTATCAATGCCGATCGAGTCCAGCGACTCCGCCACCTCGCGCCGGTACGCCTGCAGGCCCCGGACGATATGGTCGTAAATCAGCACGTCGTCCCAGACGGTGCGTTCCGCCGGCACGCCCGTCCGGTCCGCGATAAACACGGACACGCCCTCATGCGCAAAGCGATGGATCTCGTCCATCGCAAACGTGTCCCCGTCAAACGTTCCCGCGAAGCACTTGCCCCCCGAGGCCCCCAAGTCGACCGCCAGCAGTCTCTTCATCGCTCCCTCCTGTCCGGGCTTCCGCCCGCTCGCCTTGCAGAACCGTCCTCCTCAGCGGGGCGTGGCCTCCGGCAGCCCCCCGTCAACCGGCAGCGTCGCGCCTGTCGTCGGCGTCCGGCGCGTTACGAAAAACAGCACCGCATTGGCGACGTCTTCGGCCGTGACCCGCGCCTGCAGGAGGTTCCGTTTACGGTAGTATGCTTCCAGGCCCTTCTCGTCGAGTCCGCGCGCCTGCATCCGCGACGGGCCCACGGCCGCCCAGAGACCCGATTTGTGCGCTCCTTCCCCGAACACGGCATCGGGCGCCACCATGTTAACCCGCACGCCAAAGGCCGCAAATTCCTGGCTCGCGATGCGCGCCAGTTGATGCGCCGCGGCCTTGGTTGCGCTGTACGCCCCGAAGCCCGCGCCCGGCATGAACACGTTCTTCGTGGAAATCAGCACGATATCCCCGCCCCGGCCCCGGTCGCGCAATATGCGCCCCGCCGCCCGCAGCGTCAACAGGGCCCCGTCCGTATTGACGCGCTGTACCGCCCGGAACGCCTCCAGGTCCATGTCGACGATCGGCCCCGCCAGGGCGATCCCGGCGTTGACCACCACGATGTCCAGCCGCCCCCAGGCCGCGACCGCGCTCTCGAATCCGGACGCCACGGACGCTTCGTCGGCGACGTCCATCCCGATGGTTCGCACGCGTTCCCCGCCGAGCTCCCCGGCCAGGCCTTCGAGGCCCTCAGGCGACACGTCCGCCGCCGCCACCCGGCAGCCCGCACCCAACAGGCCGCGGCAGATACCCCATCCAATGGCGCCCGCCGCGCCCGTCACGAGGGCGACACGCTCCGCCAATGCGGCGCCCGGCCCGCCTGTCATGACCCGTCCCGCTTGAGCGTTTCGTACAGATCCAGCGCGTCTTCAGGCTTCAGGTTGTTATGCACCGTCTCGCGTACCGCCCGCAGCATCGCGCGCGGCGCCTCGCTCTGGAAAATATTGCGGCCCATGTCGACGCCGGCCGCCCCCCGCTGCACCGCGTTGTACGCCATCTCCAGCGCCTCCAGCTCCCCGATCTTCTTGCCCCCGGCCATCACGATCGGCACCGGGCACGAGGCGGTCACGCTCTCGAACCCCTCGGGAACGTAATACGTTTTGACGTACTGCGCGCCCAGTTCGGCGATCATGCGGCAGGCCAGACGGAAATACTTCGCGTCCCGCGCCATCTCCTTGCCGACGGCCGTAACGCCCATGACCGGCATCCCGGCGCGCAGCCCCTCGTCAACCAGCCGCGTCATGTTCCGGATCGAACGAGACTCGAAAGCGCCCCCCACGAACACCTGGATGCCCACCCCGGCGGCGTTGAGGCGCACGGCGTCGTCCATCGCCATCGCAATATGCTCGTCCGACAGCTCCTTCAGAATGCTCGGTCCGCCACTGGCGCGCAGGACCACCGGCTGCACCGTGTCCGGCGGCACAACGGAACGCAGGATGCCGCGCGTGCAGAACAATGCATCGCACTCGGCTATCAGCGGGACAATGTTCAGGTCGATGCGCTCCAGGCCCGTGGTAGGCCCCTGGAAATACCCGTGATCCACCGCCAGCATCACCGTGCGCCCCGTATCCGGCCGGAATACCCGCGCCAGCCGGTTCTTCAGGCCCCAGTCGTACGATCCCCCGCCCTTCAGGAAAAAACCGCGTGTCTCCTGGGGGACGTCCTCATGATACTGCTTTCCTGTTTGCACTCCTTCCGCGTCCGGCATGTTCTGCTCCTTTCTCGCTCCAGCCTGCCCGCCGCGATCCAGTCTCGGCCGCGCCGCCCTCGCTGTCAAGGCCGCGCCCTCAGGACCCGTCTTCGGCCATTTTCGTACGATGCTTGACGGCGTCCAGCCCCAGAATGGTCTCGCACTGCGCCGGGCTCAGGAAGCGCGGCGTACCGACCACCGACGCGGCCACGAGCGATTTCGCGGCGTCCTCGACCACGCAAAGCCGGAAAAACGCCTGTTTCATGTTGAGTCCCACCGCCAGGACGCCGTGATTGACCATGAAGATCGTATCGCACGTCTTCGCCTGCTCCGCCATCGCCTCGGCCAGCTCCTGCGTCGTGGGCGTCACGAAAGGCACCGTCCCCGTGCGGCCCAGGTCGTTCACGAATTCAGCGAACATGGGTTTCATGACGACGCCCGCGCTGATCACCCCCGAAGCCCAGGCTGAATGGCAATGAAACACAGCCCGGATTTCCGGCCGCACGCGGTAGATGCCCAGATGCATGTTGACTTCGGAAGTCGGCCGCCGCGCGCCCTTTCGCTGCTCGCCCGTGGCCAGGTCCATCCCGCACAAATCCTCCGGGCCCATTTCGTCCAGCGCCAGGCCGCTGGGTTTCATCCAGACCGTTTCCCCCTCGCGCGCGCTGATGTTGCCGCCGGCCCCGGCGACCAGCCGGGCCTGCGCGATTTTCCCGCCGTAACAGCACAGCTCCTCTCTAACTCCGCTCACGCAACACCTCCTGCTCGTAGCGTTTAACTTCGTCCAGCCAGGCCGCCCCCGCCGGCACATCCTGCCGGGCGCAGTACATGTCCCACACGGCGCCCAGGGGCAGCGCCTTGAGCTCCTCCATCAGAGCCAGGCGCGCCGTGTAATCGCCTGACGCTTCAAGCGCCTGCAAACGCGCGGTCGGCTCCAGCAGCGCCGCCAGCAACGCCTTGAGCATCGCCCGCATGCCGATCACCCAGGCCGCGATGCGGTTGATGCTGGCATCGAAGTAATCCAGCCCGATGTGCACCCGTTCCAGGTACCCGCCGCGCACGATCTCCCGGGCCAGGGCCAGCAGCTCGTCCGAAAGAATCACGATATGATCGCTGTCCCAGCGCACGCCGCGGCTGACGTGCAACAGGACCTCGTCCACGAACCCGAGCACCGCCGACAGCTTGTCCGACACCACTTCCGTGGGATGAAAATGTCCCGTGTCCAGGCACAGCACGGTCCCGTTCCGCACGGCGTAACCGAGGTAGAATTCGTGCGATCCCGCCACGTAGCATTCCGAGCCGATCCCGAACAGCTTGCTCTCCACCGCATCGCGCAGGATCGTCCGGTCGAACGGCACCGCAAAGACCGCGTCCAGGGACGCGGCCAGCCGATCGCGCGGCCCCTTCCGGTCCGCCGGAAGATCCTTCGATCCGTCCGGCACCCAGACGTTCACAAGGCACGGGCTCCCCAGCTGCCGCCCCATCTCCGCTCCGATCCGCCGGCACGCCGCCCCGTGCTCGATCCAGAACCCGCGCACATCCATGTCGGGTGACGCCAGCGTATAGCCCGACGCCGCCTTCGGATGGGCAAAGAAGGTCGGATTGAAATCCAGGCCGATCCCGAGACCGCCGGCCCAGTCGATCCACCCCGCAAAATGTTCGGGCTTGAGCGCATTGCGCTCCACGGCGCGCCCGCCCGTTTCGGCGT
>JAFGIZ010000065.1 GCA_016929365.1 Lentisphaerota bacterium | reverse complement strand
GCGTCGGACCACACCGCCACGTCGTCCAGCAAACCGTTGTAATGACCTACTTCATCGGTGTTGCGCGCGTAGCCCGTGCCCAGGGCGACAGGCAATTCGCCGACCGTGTCCACCGTGCGGGCCACTTCCGTGTACACGGTTTCCGCCTCGCCGTCGATATACATGATCGTGTCGGTCACGTTGTCTGCGGCGCCGCCGGGCAGCACCCAGACGACATGCCGCCAGGTATCGTTGTTGAGACCGGTCGTGGCGGTGTAGCGGTACCCGCCATTGAGCTGCACGCGCGCCCGTCCGCTGTAGATGACACAATCCCAACCGCTGCCCGTGGCGTTCTTTCCCCATGAGATGACACTGTTGTCACTGTTGGCATCGGCCGTATTGATCCAGGCGGACACCGTGCGCGCCGCGCCGCCGAGAATGCCCGTGTCCCCGGTCATCAGCACCAGGCTGTCGCCGTTGCCGTCGAAATCGTACGCACCGCCGATCTTGCCGGTCTGGCCGACGGTCACGCCGTTGCTGATCGCCCCGGCGGTCCCGCCGGCGCTGTTGATCGCCCACATGCCGATGGTTTCATCAAAAGCCCAGTGATCCCGCAGCGTCGGCGCCGCCGCCTGGACAAACATGGTCGTGACGACCGTCGCTGAAAGAGCTGCTACGATATGTGCCGTATGCCTCATGCTGCCTCCGATACGGGTGATAATATTATGCTTGCTTCTAAAATTAACGCTTTAATCATAATGCGCTTCGTCCACGGTGTCAAGCGCGGTTCCTGCGGTCTGGGCTGCCTACGGGAGCATCTCCTCGTGATACCGCGCGGCCATGACGCGGGTGAGGATGGGCTTGCAGGTGACGTCGGCCAGGTAATAGAGCGTCACGATGGTGCCGTCGTCGAGCTGGACGCTGCTGGGATAGCCGCAGTCGCGGTAGGTGGCCTCCCAGTGCAGCAGCGCGCGCCGGTCATAGCGCCAGGTCCGCCCCAGGTTGTTGCTCAGCATGACGCCCGCGCCCATGGGCCGTGTGCGCTGGCCGTAGGTCAGCAGCAGGCGGCCGTCGCGGAGGCGGATCAGGTCGCCCGGGGCGCGGCCGGGGCGCTCGGTGATGGCGCGCGGTTCGGACCAGGTGCGGCCGCCGTCCAGCGACTCGGTGAACTTGAGATGCGTTCCGGCAAACTTCTCGCCGACGGTCCCGTCCGGCATCTTCTCGTCGCGCACGGCGGCGACGATGTGGTCGTCCGAGAGGGCCAGAACGGCGGTTTCGTTGAGCAGCGTCTCCTGGGTGATGAAGCTGAAGTCGCCCCAGGTCTTGCCGTTGTCGGTGCTGCGCAGCAGGCCGACCGCGCTGCCGGCGCCGTCCGCCTTGCCGCCGTAGACGCTCATCAGCGCGGCGCCGGAGGGCGTGACCGTGATTTTTCCATAGGGAAAGCCGCGGCCGATGCCGCCCAGGTCCAGGTCCCGCGGCGCGCTCCACGTCGCGCCGCGGTCGCCGCTGGTGACCACCCGGGGAACCCACGGCCCGGCTTCGGGATCCCACTTGCCCTGTTCGTTGTAGCTGCGGGCTTCGCCGTAGGCGCAGACCAGCGTGCCGTCCGGCATCTGGCCGAAGGCGGGATTGCGGTCGTCCCACTCGGAATCGACCACCGCCGACGGTTCGCTCCAGGTCCGGCCCCCGTCCTGCGACGTGATCAGGTCGAGCCGTCCGGCCAGTCCGACATGGAAGGCGCCGCCGCGGATCACGGCCGCGAGGGTGCCGTCGTCCAGTTTGATCAGCACGGGGAACATCGCCTTCCCGTGGGCCGCGATCAGCCGCTCGGCGCCCGCCAGCCGGATTTCGCCGTCGGGGCCCCTGACGGCGTCCGCGGCGGGCGGACCGGCCGTGAGCGAGGGGTGCGTCGCGCACCCGGCCGCGAGCAAGGCCGCCAGCAGGCCGCCGCGCGGCAGGCTAAACACGCTTCCGTTCATGATGCTCTCCTTTGCGTTGCCCTCTCCCGAACGCGAGGCTTGCCGCGTATCCCGCCAGCAGCGTGACCGCGAACCCGCTGGGGAAGTACCACAGGAAGTGCACGTCGGTGCCGAACATGAACCAGGCCACCGTACCGGTCCCGGCCAGCAGGCCGGCGACCGCGCCGGCCGCGTTGACCCGGGGGAAGAAGTGCCCCAGCATGAAGATGCCCGCGATGCCGCTGCCCAGCAGGCCGGCCAGCTTGGGCGTGGCTTCGCCCACGATCCCCAGCGCCGTCATACGCTTGAAGTTGGCGGCGAACAGGATCGCGAAGAGCCCCCAGCCGACCGTCACGATCCGCGAGACAATTACCCGCTTGCGCGGCGAATCGTTTCGTCCCAGGTACTTGTCGTAGAAATCGGCCATCGTCAGCGCGCAGGACGAGTTCAGGATCGAGGTCGCGGTGCTGGCCGTGGCCGCGATAATGGACGCGATCAGCAGTCCGCGGATCCCGACCGGCAGAACGCTCATGACGAAGTGCGCCAGCGCGCGGTCGGGATTGGCCCGGACTTCCGGCGGCAGGGCGTGCGCGCCGCCGTGGTAGAAGCCGTAGAGCATGATCGAAAGGAAATACATCAGCCAGGTGAAGCCGACGACGACCAGCATGAAAAAGACAAAGCTCTTCCGGGCCGACGACGCGGAATCGGCCGAGGAAAAGCGCTGGATCATGAGCTGGTCGGACATCACGCCGCCCGAGGATTGCACGATCGGCATCGTTATACAGATCCAGAACACGGGCTCCCGCATCGAGAAGCGGAAGTCGAAGAACCAGGTCTTGCCGTCCCCCGACGCGGTTTGCCACAGCGCGGCCACGTCCTCGCCCGACAGGCGCACCGCGTACCAGGCCACCAGGGCCATGCCGGAGATCATGATGACCGCCTGAATGGCGTCGGTCCAGACCACCCCCTTCAGCCCGCCCATCATGGTCAGCAGCGTCACCGCCGACCCGATCAGCACGATGGACGGCGTCAGCGGGATCCCGGCGGATTCGGTCAGCACCAGTCCCGCCGCGTAGAGCGCCACCGAGATCCAGGTCATCTTGGCGGCGATCCACAGCCCGCTGGCCAGGAAGCGCAGCGAGATGTGGTAGCGTTGTTCGAGGAACTCGTAGGCGGACAGCGTCTTCAACGCGTGCAGGCGCGGGACGAGCAGCAGTACCACGGGGATCCCGAGCAACGCGCCCAGGCTCTGGATCGCCACGCGCGGGTCGTACTTGAAAAGGTAACCCGGGATGCCCGCGAAGGACACCCCGCTGAAGGACGTGGCCACGAACGAGGCCCCGAGCAGGATCCAGTGCACCTTGCCCCCGCCCAGCAGGTAGTCCTTCTCGTCCTTCTGCCCGCGCGCGAAGAACACGCCCATGCCGAGCATGAGCACCACGTAGGCGACCAGGACAACGTTGTCGATCAGGGTCAGCGTATCCATGGCGCCGTGTCCTTCCCGTGTGGGGCCGAAGCCGAAAAAAGCATATAATCGTATCCGAAGCTGCCTGTCAACGTATTATAGCATGAAATATTTTTCCGGATAATGCATTGCATAAGTTTCCGGCATGGGCCAGAGTATCGACGATGCAGCGTAACGTGCTTCTGGGGGTTGTCGCGGTGTGCCTGGTCGGGGCGCGGGGCGCCGCCGGCGGGAACCTGCTGGCCAATCCCGGGTTTGAGCAGTCCGCCGACGGGGTCTCGCCTTCGGGCTGGTCGCAAGCGCGCGGGAATCCGGCGCGGTGGCTGGCGGAGGGCGGGCGCGACGGTTCGGCGTTTGTGCGGATTTTGGATCGCGGACCGAACGAGAGCATTCCGCTGGAATCGAAACGCATACCCGCGCGGCCGTGCGGTGTGTACCGCGGCGCCGGGTGGCTGCGAACCGCCGACGCGATGGCGCCGGGCCTCTTTATCAATTTCTACGACGACGTCGGGCGTCGGATCGGTCACGCGTGGGACAGGATCGAGGGGCCGACCGGGGACTGGCGTCAGGTGACGGTGGAGGCGGTGGCGCCGCCCGCGGCGTGGTCCGTTTCGCTCTATGCCTATACGTTCGAGGCGGACGCGGGCGCGTGCGACGTCGATGACCTGTCGTTGACCGTTGCCGGGGGCGGCGCGCCGCAGGCGGTGCCCGAAGCCGAACCGGGCGGCAAGGCGGCGGTTCACATCGGTTCCCGCCGCGAGCTGTTCGTGGACAGCTTCATGATCGACGGCCTGAGCGGCGGCGTGGAGCGCCGCCTGCACGCCCCGCAGCCCCGCAACATTGCCCTCAAACTGGATGCGCCGTGGGAGGGGCGCTACTGCGGGTTTTTCACGGTCGTGAACGATGACGACCACGTGCGGCTCTACTACCGGGGCTGGCCGCGGCTCGACAGCATGGCGATCAGCGCGTGCGTGGCGGTCAGCACCGACGGCGGGGTCACGTTCCGGCGGCCGGAGCTGAGCCTTTTTGATTTCGACGGCATCCGCACGAACAACATTGTCTGGCGGGGCCCGCCGGCCAACAATTTCACCCCGTTCCGGGATGCCAACCCCGACGCGCTGCCCGAGCGGCGTTACAAGGCCACGGCCAGTCCGCACGAGAGCCGGCCGATCGTGCCGCTGGCCTCGCCGGACGGCTTTCACTGGACACAGCTCCAGGACGCGCCGATCATCACCAACGGCCAGTTCGACTCGCAGAACGAGGCCTTCTGGGATCCCCACATCGGCAAGTACGTCTGCTATTACCGTTATTACTCGCATAACAAGAGCATCCGCGATATCCGGCGCAGCACCTCGGAGGACTTCCTGACATGGGGTCCGTCGGAAGATCTCCGCTACGGCGCGGCCCAGCCGGAGCACCTCTATACGAGCGCCGTGTTTCCCTATCCCCGCGCCCCGCACATCCTGATCGGCATGCCCAACCGCTTCGTGCCCGAGCGCGACATGAACGATCCGGACTGGGATGCGGAGACGCAGAAGGCCGCGAACCTGCTTCCCGGGGTCAGTGACGCGGTTTTGATGAGCAGCCGCAACGGCATCGATTTCGAGCGCTGGACGGAAGCGTGGATCCGGCCGCCGCCCGACTCCCGCTCGTGGATCGACCGCAACATCTTCCCCGCCCTGGGCATGGTCCAGACCACGCCGGAAGAGATATCAGTCTACTGGGACGAGTACAACCGGCTTCCCGAGAAACGCCTGGTGCGCGGCGTGCTGCGTACCGACGGATTCGTTTCGATCCATGCCGGCGCGGGGGCGGGCGAGCTGCTGACACGCCCGTTCACGTTCGAGGGCGATCGGCTTGAGGTCAATTTTGCAACCTCGGCGATCGGGTACCTGCACATGGCCGTTTGCGACGAGGCCGGCAACGCGCTGCCCGGTTTCTCGTTCGACGAGACCGATCCGTTCTTCGGCAACGCCATCGCGCAGATTGTGGACTGGCCGGCGGCATCGGACCTCGCCGCCCTGGCCGGCACCCCGGTGCGCCTGCGCGTGCGGTTGAAAGACGCCGATCTGTATGCCTTCCGGTTCCGCCGGGCCGGGCCGGAACGGCGGCGTCCGCCGGAGGCGTCGGGTCGCGGTCGATGACGCGGTCAAGGCGCGGACCGTACGGCATGCCGATGTTGCCCGGACGGAGGAATCGTGTGTGAAGGAAGGCTATCACTGGTGGCAGCGGGGGGTGGTGTACCAGGTGTATCCGCGCTCGTTCCAGGATACGGACGGGGACGGGATCGGCGATCTGGAGGGCATTCGCCGGCGGCTGGACTATATCCGGAGCCTGTGCGTGGATGCGGTCTGGGTC
>JAFGIZ010000064.1 GCA_016929365.1 Lentisphaerota bacterium | reverse complement strand
GGCCGACGGTGTCTCGCCGCTATGTCACCACGCGGTCGCCGGCCGTCCGCGCTCCCCAACCCTATGAACCGTACCGGCCCAGGGAACTCGGCGGCATGACCATCGCCGAATGGATGAAGCGCAACGAGCAGAACAACCCCGAACTCCGCGCCCGCCAGGAACGCCTGCGCCGATTCCAGCAAAGTCAAGCCGACGAAGAATAATCCCGCCCTCCCGTCACCCGCCCCTCAGGACCACCCGCCGCCCGGTGCGGCTGGATTGGTAGGCCGCCAGGGCCACTCGCAACGCTGAAATGCCGTCCTCAATGCCCACCCGGAACGGACCGCGACGGCCCAGTTGCCGTGTGAAATGTCCCATTTGCGCCTTCCAGCTCGCCGGTCCGCCCTCCTGCAGAACCGCGGTCCTCTGCCGCGACTTTCCGTCCGGCGTCCGCACCCCCGATACCATGATCGTCTTGTTCTGGCTGTAATCCACGAAGATCGCGCCGTTGTCGCCCATCAACTCCACCCCGCAATACCCCGCCGGCGAAGTCCAGCCGGCCTCGACATATCCCAGGCACTTCGGCCCGAATTCCAGCAGGGCCACGGCGTTGTCGTCCACCTGGATCGGCTTGCGCAGAGTCGCCACCTTGGCCTGCATCGCGGTGACCGGTCCCGCGAACCACTGGACCAGGTCAAAGGCGTGAATGGCCATATCCAGCATGGCGCCGCCGCCGGCGAGTTTCGGGTTGTAGAACCAGCCGGTCGAGGCCCAGCCCGGCCACGGGCCGGTATGCGCGAAACGTACGCGCAACATGTAAAGCTTTCCGATCCTGCCGGCACGCACGGCCTTTCGCGCCGCCACGTTCAGCTCGTTGAACCGGTGCGAAAACGCCACCATGATTCGCCGCCGCTTCCGCCGCGCGGACGAGCGGATGGCTTCGGCGTCGGCCATGGTTAACGCCACGGGCTTCTCCAGCAGCAGGTCGCATCCCTTCTCCAGAGCGGCCACGGCCATGGCCTTGTGGAACACGTTCGGCGCGCACACCGACACGACGTCCAGTTTTTCCTTCTTCAGCATCTCGCGGTAGTCCGAATAAACGCCGGCAAACCGCCACCCTTGCTCCGCCACCTTCTGCAGGCAGCCGGCATCCGGGTCCGCGATCGCAGTCAACACGCAGTTCGACGCCGCCGCATATCCCGGAATGTGCGCATGACGCGCAATGGATCCCGCTCCAATCACACCAATACGGAACTTCTTCATCGAACACCTCCTGTCTTGCTTCGCAGGAACTCCACGGCTTTGCGCATGTCCGCCGCCGGATCCCTGCCCACTTCACGTTCCACCGTCAAATAGCCCTTGAAGCCGATTCCTCGCAACGCCGCGAGATACGCATCCCAGTCCACCACGCCCTCGCCCAGCGGCAGTTCTTCGAAAAGCCTGCCCATGCGTTTCTCCAGCGCCGCGAACCCGCCGTCCGCGAAGGCGCCGTACACCTCCGCCGCGTCGCACGGCTGAAGTCGCCGGCCGTCCTTGGCGTGCGTGTGAACGATGCGCCCGCCCAGCATCCGCACGGCCGCGACAGGATCGTCGGCCACCACCATGACAAGATTCGCCGGGTCGAGATTCACGCCGATACCCTCGCTACCCACGTCGTCGAGAAACGCCCGCAGCACCGCCGCCGGTTCCGGCCCGGTTTCGATCGCGAACGTGATGCCCTTGTTCGCCGCGTACTCGCCCAGCTCGCGGCAGGCGCCGCGCTGGGCCTGGTAGGCCGGCGCCGCCGTGTCCGCCGGGACCACCCCGATATGGGTCGTGATCACGCGCGTCCCCAGGTCCACGGCAAGGTCCACGATGCGCTTGGAGCGCTCCACCTTGGCGACGTTCTCCGCCGGCCGCTCGAACCCGTGCCCGCCGAGATCGCCGCAAAGCGCGGAGATCTCCAATGGCAGCGACTGGCAGAACTTCCGGAACTCCGTTCGGGCTGCCGCATCCATGCCCTCCGGACTCACTTCCCCCTTCACGGCGTATACCTGAACGCCGTCCGCCCCGAGTTCCTTCGCCTTCTTCAGTCCTTCCCGCACCGGCAGACGAAAACAGTCAGCCAGCACACCGATCTTGAATTCACTCATCGCCTGTTCTCCTTGGTTTCCTGTCCTTCCGGTCCACGATTACGTCGACGATTACGGGGGACAACTGGTCTTCCTCTTCTCGTGGTCCGTAATCGTCGCCGTAGTCGTCAACCGTTCCTGCGTTCCATTGGCGCACAGTCGTGCTCATGACATACTCCTTGGCGGCCGTGTGCTGCCGCGAACAATCAGACTGGGTTGGATGCACCGGCCTTCCGCCGGCCGTCCCTCGATGCGATCCAAAAGAAGCTCCATGGAATACCGCCCAATCTCGCGCTTGGGCTGCGCCACAGTCGTGAGTGAGAATTCCTTCAGCCCCGCAAACCACAGATCGTCAAATCCGACGACCGACACGTCCTCCGGCACGCGAAGCCCGGCCGCTTCCGCCGTGTGCTTCACCTCAATCGCCGCAAAATCCGAGAACGCGACCACGCCGGTGGGCGGACTGGACGATCGCACCAACGCGGAAAGCGCCGCCGCATCAGCGCAGAGTTCAAGCGGGGGTAGACCGCGGCGCCTGGCCGCCGCCGCGGCGCCGGCAAAGCGCGCCTCCGGGGAATCGCCCCCAAACGCATAGGCAAGACGATGATGACCGAGATCGCTGAGATGTTCCACGGCCATGGCGCCGCCCTCCTGGTTGTCGATGACCACAAAGGGAATTCTCTCGTCGAACGTGGAGCTGGAACACATGACGATCGGCACACCGGCCGCCTCGATGCGCCGAAGCGCGTCATGGGACGCGGCGCTGATGTTCGATACCAGGATGCCGTCCACGCGCTTCTCGCGAAAGACCCGGAGGTGGCGCTGTTCGGCTTCGGCCGAGCGATCGGCCAGCGCCGTGATGATGCTGTAGTCAGAGTCTGTCGCAACCTCGCCGACCCCCTGCAGCACATCGCTGTAAAAGGACGCGGTAACGTCCGACACCAGGTAGCCGACCAGCCGGCTGCGTCGTGCTTGAAGAGCGCGCCCCAGGTTGCTGGGCACGTAGCCCATTTCCTCGGCCAGCCGGTGAATGCGGTCGCGGGTGGCAGGAGCAATGCGGGGACTGTCACGGAGTGCCAGACTTGCCGCTGCAATGGATACCCCGGCCTTTCCTGCGATCTGCTTCAGATTCGTACTCATTTCCCCAATGTCAAACGTTTAACCATAGACAATAGTCCACTGATCAGACACTGTCAAGATGGCCATAATAGGGTCGACGAACCTGGCTTGCCGTTTGCGATTCTCCGTGTTCGGAATTCTGACGATTGTTCGACACAGGCAAACCGATGGATTCGTCGGGCCTGTTGCGACAAATGTTGACTGACCCGCGCGCCAATTACTTCAACGTTCCACGTTGGATGTTCACTGTTCGATAATCGATGTTGTTTTCCTATTGACATATCTACCTTATTAGATATGATTGCATCATGAGTAAATCATCCAAGTCCAAGACAGAACCCCTGCCGGCGGAGTGGCTGGACAAGATGGCCCATGCGCTGGGCGTCCTGGCCCATCCTCTCCGGTTACGCATCATAGAAATACTCGAGGCATGCACCGAGGCGCCGGTCCACGAGATCACCGCGCGCCTTGGCGTGCCGCAGGCCGCCGCCTCGCATCATCTGAACAAGATGAAGACGGCCGGCCTCATTCGGTCGGAACGTCGGCAAAAGGAAATGTGGTATCGAATCGCGGATCCGGATTCGCTGACCATACTGAACTGCATTCGAAAGAAAAGGAATCGAACATGAAGATCGTCATCGTGGGCGGTGTGGCCGGCGGAATGTCGGCTGCCGCAAGAGCCCGGCGGCTGGACGAAAAGGCCGAAATTGTGGTCCTGGAACGCGGACAGCATGTCTCCTTTGCCAACTGCGGCCTCCCCTATCATATCGGCGGCGCCATCAAGCAGCGCGAGAGGCTCCTGCTTCAAACACCCCAGACTCTGCAGAACGCCTTGAATCTCGATGTCCGCGTGGGCCACGAAGTCAAGACCATCGACCGCCAAAACCATAAGGTGCAGATCCTCGACCTCAACTCCGGGCGCGACTACGAAGAACGTTACGACAAACTGGTGCTTTCCACCGGTGCCGCGCCCATCGTGCCCCGTCTTCCCGGCATCGACCATCCCCGCATCTTCGTGCTCCGCAACGTGGACGACATGGACCGGATCAAGGGCGCTCTCGACACGGCCGCCGGCAGCGCCGTGGTCATCGGCGGCGGCTACATCGGCATCGAGATGGCTGAGAATCTGCGGGAACGAAACATGGCCGTCGATCTCGTTGAAATGGCCGACCAGATTATGATGCCCATGGACAGGGAAATGGCCCGTTCCCTCGAACAGCATATGGTCAGCCACGGCGTTCGTCTTCATCTCGGAGTGGCGGCGGCCGCCTTCTCCGACGATAACGGTCGTGTCAAGGTCGAGCTCGGCGACGGCCGCTCCCTTACCGCCGGTCTCGTGATACTGGCCGTTGGGGTCCGTCCGGAATCCGGCCTCGCTAAAGCCGCCGGCCTGGAACTCGGCGCCATGGGCGGCATCAAGGTCAACGACCGGCTCCAGACGTCCGATCCCGACATCTACGCGGCCGGCGATGCCATCGAAGTGACCGACCACGTCACCGGCCTCCCAGTCCAAATCCCGCTGGCCGGTCCGGCCAACCGCCAGGGCCGCATCGTCGCCGACAATGTCTGCGGCCGCGATTCCCGTTATTCGACAACCAAAGGAACGGCCGTGGTCAAGGTCTTCGACATGACCGGCGGCGTGACCGGCGCTTCGGAGAAAACGCTCCGCAGACTCAACCGGCCTTTCCGGAAGATCTACATCCACCCCAACGGGCACGCCGGCTACTATCCCGGCACCGCACCCATGCACATCAAGCTGTTGTTCGCGCCGGACACTGCCCGGATCCTCGGCGCCCAGATCGTGGGCTATGACGGCGTCGACAAACGGATCGACGTGCTGGCCACGGCCATGCAGGCCGGCCTTACCGTCCACGACCTCGCCGACCTGGAGCTGGCCTACGCGCCGCCGTATGGCGCCGCCAAGGACCCGGTCAACATGGCCGGCTTTGTCGCCTCCAACCTCCTGTCCGGAGACGCGGACTTCTGGTATGCCGAAGACTATCCGGACCAGACCGCCACGGCCACGGTGCTCGACGTACGTTCTTCCGAGGAATATGAACTCTGGCACATTCCCGGCGCCGTGAATATCCCGCTCGGCAAACTGCGGACCTCGCTCGCTGCCTTCGATCGGTCCAAACCCCTGTGGATCTACTGCCGCGTCGGCTTCCGCAGCTACCTGGCCTGCCGCGCACTCAAGCAGCATGGCTTCACCGCCCGTACGCTCTCGGGCGGATCTCTCACCTTCTCCGCCTGGCACGGCATGGACACTCTCGCCCCGGCCGCGCCAAAACCCGAGGAATCCTACGTGGCCGCG
>JAFGIZ010000063.1 GCA_016929365.1 Lentisphaerota bacterium | reverse complement strand
GTCTCATCCTGTCTATCCTGTTAATCCCGTCTGATAGTCCCTTGACTATCCCCCTCTGCTTTTACACACAAAACGCTACACTGCTGTCAGGGGACGGTCTGCGGAGAGCGGCCCGGGCAGGCCCGGGGCGGTCACGGCCAGGGGGGCGCCGTCTTCGAGCGCGAGCGTGCCGCGTTCGGGCGTGAGCTCGCAGCGCAGCCGGCGTCCGCGGTAGAGCAGGCGGAAGGCGATCCGCCGCCAGCCGGGGGGCAGCACGGGAGCGAACCGGGCGATACCGTCGCGGAAACGAAGGCCGGCCAGGCCGTGCACGACGGCCATCCAGGCCCCGCCGCAGTTGGCCAGGTGGATGCCCGCCCCCGTATTGCGGTTGATGTTGTTCAGGTCGAGCCGCACGGCGCGGTAGAGGTAGTAGGCGGCGTCGTCAAGGCGGCCGATCTCCGCGGCAACCAGGGCATGAATCGAGGGGGAAAGCGACGAGTCGTGGATGGTCAACGGCTCGTAGAACGCGTAATCCGCCTCCTTCTGATCCATCCGGAACTCCTCGTGCCGGAGATGTTCCAGCAGCAGGACGTCCGGCTGTTTGATGACGCGCGACCGCATCAGCCGTTCCCAGGGCCAGTGGCTTTCCAGGGGGAGGTCCGTTTCCGGGATGGCGTCGAAATCCACGGGGTCGAGGTCGAGAAAGGCCTCGTCCTGCGGATGGATGCCGAGCGCCTGGTCATAGGGGATATAGAGCGCGTCGGCGATCCGGCGCCAGGCGGCGGGTTCGGCGGGGTCGAGTTCCAGGCGTGTTTCGAGCGCGCGGCAGCCCTCGGCGTCGATGCCGCGCAGGCGGTCCAGGCTGTCCGCGGCGAAGCGCAGCGTCCAGCGCGCCATGGTGTTGGTATAGCAGTTGTTGTTGTTGAACACGGTATACTCGTCGGGCCCGGTGGCCTGGTTGATGACGTAGGCGCCTTTGCGCGCGTTCCAGCACACGCGGTCGGCCCAGAAACGGGCCTGTTCGATCAGGATGTCCGCGCCCCGCGTGCGCAGAAACGCGTCGTCCTCCGTGGCGTCGAGGTAACGGTCGATCGCGTACGGAATGGCGGCGTTGATATGCTGTTCGCCGATCGTGCAGTCGTAGAAACCGGGGCCCGGCTCGCCGGTAATGGTGAGCCAGGGGTACATGGCGCCGCGGTAGCGCAGGGCGCGGGCCTGTTGCCGGGCGCGGTCAAGCGTGTGGAACCGGTAATCGAGCAGTTCCCGCGCGAGGCCGGGGTTCATGTGGAGCAGGGGCGGCAGGAGGTACACCTCCGTGTCCCAGAAGTAGAGCCCGCCGTGCATGGCGCCGGTCAAGCCGTTGGTTCCGATGCTGAGCCGCTCGTCGCCCGGCTGGCGGCTCTGGGCGATCTGGAACAGGCAGTAGCGGATGCCCTGCTGGACGGCGTCGTCGCCCTCGATCACGATATCGTTGTGCGCCCAGAAATCGCGCCACCAGGAAGCGTGCGCGTCCAGCAGGGCCTCGCCGCCCTCCGCGTTCCCGAGCGCGGCGCAGACCGCTTTTTCGAGTGCGCCGGCCTCCGTGTCGCGCGTGGACAGAACCGCGGCGCGCAGTTCGAGCTCCAGACGCTGTCCCGCCTCCAGGCGCGCGGCGTAAACCAGGAGAGCCCGGTTGTCGGCACAGGTGCAGGACGCGGGCTCGAGGGGGTCGCCGTCGAGCCGGCAGCGGATGTCCGTCGCGGCGGCCGCTTCGAATCCCGAGGCGGGCAGGCGGGAGCGGAGGAGCACGTCGCGGGGACCCGTCCGCCGGGCGCCGCCGGGCGCCCAGCACGCGATGCCGCGCTCGGCCGTTCCCGCGCACTTTTCAATTCCGGCTTCCAGGCGGAGTTCGGCCGGTTCGAGCGCCTCGATTTCGTAACGGAGCACGGCCAGCGCACGGTGCGGCATGGGGACGAAACGGCGCGCGCGGATGCGCAGCCGGCCGCCGGCCTGCGGGGTCCAGACGGCGGCGCGTTCCAGGACCGCGGTCTTCAGGTCAAGGCGGCGCCGGTGCCCCGTCACGCGAGAGGTCAACAGGTCCAGCGTTTCGGCGCCCACGCGGGGCCGCACGCGGAGAACATCGGCGAAGGTGGCCATGGCGTGTTCGGTTTCGGAGAAGAGCCGGGGCCCCTTGGCATAGGCCGAGTGGTCGGGCTTGCGGTAGAACACGCCCGCCAGGTGGGTGCCCGGGTTCGAGGCGGCGCCCTGCACGCCTTCCTCGAGAGCGCCGCGCAGGCCGAGATAACCGTTCGACAGCGTGAACAGCGTTTCGCGCACGAGACTGTGCTCGGGCGGAAAATCGGTTTCCGTCACGGCCCAGGGTTCGACGGGAAAAACGGTTTTACCTTTGCGGCGCCGTTCCATGGGATGCCTCCATCGCGTTATGCTGCTGTCGCAGACCGGGTTGTAGAGGGCCGGGACGGAGCCCGCCCGTTGGGGTTGCCGCCGTACTCATGGAGTTGCGACCTCCGTGCCGTCCGGCGGCGGTGCGTTGTCCGCGGGGCGCCGCCGCCAGAGCTCGGCCATGGCCGAAGCGGTGATGATACACATGTACACAAAGACCGCCGTGGAGACGGCGGCCCGCTCCCCGAAGTGGGCAAGGGCCAGGACGGTTCCCATGCCGGCGTTTTGCATGCCGATCTCGATGCTCAGCGTGCGCCGGCGCGGCAGGCTGAAGCGCGCCAGGCGGCCGACCCCGTACCCGGTCAGCATGCCGTAGACGTTGAGCGCGAACACCGCGCCGATCACGAGCGCGAGCGTGAGGGACCATGCGCTGAAGAAGGCGCGGTTCCCCGCGACCACGAGGGCGCAGATAAAGACGATAAACGTGACCGAGACGGCGGGAAAGACGTGCACGACCGGCTCGATGTGCTTGCGCAGCAGCCGCCGCAGGAGCAGGCCGACAGCCAGCGGGCCCGCGACCATGCGCAGCACGTCGAGCATCATGGGCCGAAAGGGAACGTCCAGGACCGTCCCCGCCAGGAATCGGGTCAGGAGCGGGGTCAGGATCGGGCACAGCAGCGTTGACACGGTCGTCAGCGAGACGGAGTAGGCCGCGTCCGCCCGGGCGATATAACTCATGACGTTGCTGGCCATGGCGCCGGGCACGCAGCCGGCGAGGATCAGGCCCACGGCCATGTCGGGCGGGAGGCGGAAGGCACGGGCGGCGGCGAACGCCCCGAGCGGCATGAGCGTAAACTGGGCGGCCGAGCCGACGGCGACGATCCAGGGTTTGCGGGCGATACGGGCAAAATCTTCGGGTTTCAGCACCGCGCCGATGCCGAACATGGTCAGGCCGAAAAATGCCTTGTTGTACGGCTTCAGCGCCAGGAACGGGGCCGGGAAAACGTAGGCCAGCACACCGCCGAGCAGCACCCACACGGCGAAATAGGTCGTGTACAACTCGAGGATGCGTTTCATCGCGGAGCAGTGTCGGGCGACGGGACCCCGGCTGGCAAGCGCGAAGTCGGAGCCGGGACTTGAACCGGGCGGACCCTTCGCGCTATGGTGCGTGCCGTCGCACGCGGGAAGGACGCTTTATGCGGTGGCACACGGCAACGGCAGAGGAGGCGCTCGGCGCGCTCGAGACGTCCGCCGGGGGGCTTTCCTCCGGGGCGGCGCGCGAGCGCCGGGCGCGCCACGGCCCCAACGTGTTGCAGGAAAAGCGGCGCGCGGGCGTCGTGTCCATCGCGGTGGGGCAGTTTACGGATTTCATGATACTCGTGTTGATCGCCGCGGCGATCGTGTCCGGGTTCATCGGCGAGCCAGGCGATACGATCGCCATCCTGGTGATCGTCCTGCTCAACGCGGTCATCGGCTTCGTCCAGGAATACCGGGCGGAGAAGGCGATGGAAGCGCTGCAGAAGCTGGCGGCCCCCCGGGCCGTGGCCCTGCGCGACGGGTCCGCGGTGCAGCTCGATGCCGCCGACCTGGTGCCCGGCGACGTGGTCATTCTTGAAGCCGGCGCCTTTGTGCCCGCGGATCTGCGGCTGCTGGAGGCGGCGCAGCTGCGGGTCGACGAATCCGCGATTACCGGCGAATCGGTGCCGGTGCACAAGCAGACGGCGCCGCTGGGCGACGCGGATCTGCCGCTCGGCGACCGTCTGAACATGCTGTATCGCGGAACGGTTACCGTGCACGGGCGGGCCAGGGCGGTGGTGACGGCCACGGGCATGGACACCGAGCTGGGCCGGATTGCGGGCCTGCTCCAGGGCGAGAAGGAGACCAGGACGCCGCTGCAGAAGCGGCTGGCGGTGTTCGGACGGCGGCTGGCGGTCGGCGTTCTGGCGTTGTGCGCGGTGATCTTCGGCGTCGGCGTCCTGCGCGGGGAACCGGTCATGCTCATGCTGCTGACCGCGATTTCGCTGGCCGTAGCCGCGATTCCCGAAGCGCTTCCGGCGGTGGTTACGATTTCCCTGGCCCTGGGCGCCCGCAAGATGGTCCGGCGCAGCGCGCTGATCCGCCGTTTGCCCGCGGTGGAAACGCTCGGTTCGGTGACGTATATCTGCTCCGATAAAACGGGCACCCTGACGCACAACCGCATGACGGTTGAACACCTGTATGCGGGTGACAACGCGTACGAGCCCGGCGCGCTCGCGGCGGTCGGCGACGGGGACGGTGCGGCGCTGCGCCACTTCTTGCAGGCGCTGGCGGTGAGCAACGACGCGGCCCGCGCCGCGGACGGCTCCCTGCTGGGAGATCCCACCGAGACAGCGCTGGTGGACGCGGCGGCGCGGGCGGGCTATGAGAAAGCGGCGATCGAAGCGGTGCTGCCGCGGGCGGGCGAACTGCCGTTCGAATCCGAGCGCAAACGCATGACGACGCTGCATCGCGCCCCGGACGGCACGTATGTTTCGTACACCAAGGGAGCCGCGGACGAGATTCTCAAACGCTGCCGGGGGCAGTGGATCAACGGTGCTGAGCAGCCGCTGGACGCCGCGGCCGTGGCCGCGCGCAACGACGCGCTGGCCGGGAAAGGGCTGCGCGTCCTGGCTTTCGCCATGCGTACCTGGGAGGCGGAACCGGATGCGCTGGAGCCGGACCGCGTCGAGCAGGACATGCTCTTCCTGGGGTTGGCGGGCATGATCGATCCGCCGCGGGACGAGGCCGCCGAGGCGGTGGCGCAATGCCGGGCCGCCGGCATCCGTCCGGTCATGATCACCGGCGACCATCCCAAAACCGCCCGCGCCGTCGCGTTGCGCATCGGCATCCTGGAGGAGGACGGGGAGGTGATTTCGGGGCGCGAGCTGGCCGCGATGGACGATGCCGAGTTTGCCGCGCGCGTCGAGCATATCGGCGTCTATGCCCGCGTCGCGCCCGAGCAGAAGCTGAAGATCCTGAAAGGCCTGCAGGCGCGGGGCCAGTTTGCCGCCATGACGGGAGACGGGGTCAACGACGCGCCCGCCCTCAAGCGGGCCGACATCGGGATCGCCATGGGGGTGACCGGAACGGACGTGGCCAAGGGCGCGGCGCACATGATCCTGCTGGACGACAATTTCGCCACGATCGTCAAGGCGGTGCGGGAGGGGCGCCGTATTTACGACAACATCCGCAAGTTCATCCGCTACACCATGACGAGCAACGCCGGCGAGATCTGGACCCTTTTCCTGGCCCCGTTCATCGGCCTGCCCGTGCCGCTGCTGCCGATTCATATCCTGTGGATCAACCTGGTGACCGACGGGCTGCCGGGCTTGGCGCTGACCGCCGAGCCCGAGGAGAAGGACATCATGACCCGCCCGCCGCGCCATCCGCGGGAGAGCATCTTTGCGCACGGCATGGTCCGCCAGATTATCTGGGTCGGCCTGCTGATGGGGGTCGTCAGCCTGTTTACCCAGGCCTGGTCGCTCGACAGCGGGCAGGAGAACTGGCAGACCATGGTTTTTACGGTGCTGTGCCTGAGCCAGATCGGCAACGTGCTGGCGCTGCGGTCCGACCGGCGTTCGCTGTTCTCACTCGGCCTGTTTTCCAATAAGCCGCTGCTGGGCGCGGCGCTGCTGACCGTCGGGTTGCAGATGGCGGTGATCTACGTGCCCGCCCTCAACCCGGTGTTCAAGACGGCGCCGCTATCGGCGGCGAACCTCGCGCGGGTGCTCGGCCTGTCCCTGATTGTCTTCCTGGCCGTGGAAGCCGAGAAGGCCCTGCGCGGCCGGATCCGGCGTAACCGCGCGGAAGGGGCCGGGTAAAGACGTGCGCCTCAGCGCGCCACGCGCGCGCCGCCGCCTTGCATGACCCGTTCGACGTCCGCGCGTGTTGCCATGGACGTGTCGCCGGGGGTGGTCATCGCCAGGGCGCCGTGGGCGGCCCCGAGGTTGACGCAGTCGGCGGGATCGCGGCCGGTGAGGAACCCGTAGATGAGCCCGGACGCGAAGCTGTCCCCGCCGCCGACCCGGTCGAGGATCTCCAGGTTCGGCCGGGGGATGGCTTCGTAAAAGACGCCGTCGTAGAAGAGGATGGCGCCCCAGTCGTTCACCGTGGCGGTTTTCGCGTTGCGCAGGGTGGTCGCCACGGCCTTGATGTTCGGGTACGCGGCGGTCACGTCGGCGATCATGGCCTTGAAGTTCGCGGGATCGAGGCTCGAAAACGACTCGCCCACGCCCGCGACGTCGAAACCCAGCGCCGCGCTGAAGTCCTCCTCGTTGCCGAGCATGACGTCCACGCAGGGCGCGAGGTCCCGGTTCACCTCGCGGGCGCGCTGGCGCCCGCCGATGTCCTTCCAGAGCGAGGCGCGGTAGTTGAGGTCGTACGAGACCACGGCGCCGGCGTCGCGGGCGGCGAGCATGGCGTCTCTGGCCACGGCGGGCGTCGTTTCGGACAACGCGGCGAAAATGCCGCCGCAGTGAAACCAGCGGGCGCCTTCCTGGCCGAAAAGGCGTTGCCAGTCGATGTCGCCCGGCTTGAGCTGCGAGACGGCGGTGTGGCCGCGGTCGGAGCAGCCCGCGGCGGCGCGTACGCCGAAACCGCGTTCGGTGAAGTTGAGCCCGTTGCGCGCCGCCCGGCCGACGCCGTCGAAAGGCACCCAGGCGACGTGCGACGTGTCCACGCCGCCCTGCAGGATCAGGTCTTCCAGGAGCCGCCCGACCTCGTTATCGACGAGGGCGGTGACCACGGCCGTGCGCAGGCCGAAACAGCGGCGGAGGCCGCGCGCCACGTTGTACTCCCCGCCGCCTTCCCAGGCGGTGAAGGCGCGGGCGGTCCGGACGCGCCGGTCGCCCGGGTCGAGCCGCAGCATGACCTCCCCGAGCGAGACCGCGTCCCAGCGGCATTTAGAGGCGTCACGAATGTCCAGCGTGCTCATGTCCATGTCCTCCGGTTATGCAGAAGGGGTCAGTCCACGTATTCAGGTATCTGTGTCGCGGGATAGCCGCGTTTTCCGGACACCTAAATAATAGGACTGACCCCTCATGTCGACAGGAATACGTCGCCGTGCCGGAAACGCGTCCATACCGTTTCGAACCAGGGGGCTTCGGGTTCCGGGGGCGTTCTTACGGGTTCGAGCGCGCAGTGGAACGCGTCCGTAGCGCGGTCGTATTGCAGCGTTTGCACGAGGCGGCGCAGCGCGGTGTTTTCCGGCTTGAACCGCCACGTATCCGGCAGGTCCGGGTGGGGCGGGCGCCCCTCGGGGGCGAGCACCAGGGCCGAGCCCCGCGAACCCCCGTCCGACGCAAGATAGTGCCGGACCGCCTCGAGAAACGCCCGCTGTGCCAGGTCGAGCTCCCGCGCCTCCAGCGCCCGCAGGTAGCCCGGCGCGCCTTGTGAGCACACCGCGGGGCGGTTTCGAAACGCCTCCCGCGCTTCCTGCCATGCCGCGTTGACGGCCGCGGGTTCGCGCACTGCACCCGCGCAGCGGCTCATGCGGCGCTGAACGGTCCGGCGGAGCCGTTCGGCGGAGGGCGCCGTTTCCGGGGCTGCGCGGACGGCCGCGGCGAAGGCGGCGGTCCGGCGGACGGTCCCGGCGGCGCAGGCCGTGAAGCGGTCCATGGCCGGCGGATCCCCGCCGTATACGTGCGCGATGCGCTGGGCGGCGCGGAGGCCGCCGACCTGGCCGGCGTTGAGCGCCGCGCCGCCGGGACGCGTGACGCCGTGTGTGCCGGCGAGCTCGCCGATGACGAACAGGTGCGGCAGGTTGGACTCCCACCAGGTGTCGACAGCGAAGCCGCCGTTGCAGTGCTGCGCGCAGACGGCGATCTCGAGGGGCTCCGTTCGAAGATCGCGACCCTTGGCCGCAAACAGGTCGATGCCCGGCTGATTCAAGTGCGCGAGCCGCTCGATAGGCCGGTTCTGCACGGCGCCGGATTGTTCGAGATAGGCCCGGGCTTCGTCTTCGAGCGCCGCGACGGCAAACGTATCCCTGTCAACCGCGCGGGGATTCTTCCGGAAATCCAGGAATACGCGGCGTCGCCGGTTGACCGTTTCGTCGTAGACCAGGACGTCGATCAGGGACGAGCCCGGGAGCTTTCCGGGATCGAGCGGCCACTGGTAGCCCTTCAGGAAGATGGCCGAGGCCAGCCCGGACAGGCTGGCGAAATAGGGGTTCAGGAAATCCCGTTCGTCGGACCCGTCGGGGGCGGTGCTGAAATACCGCGGAATCGCCTGCTGGTAGGTGCCGGAGAGATTCCAGCGCGGGCGTAAAGACGCGATGCCGAACTGCATTTCCGTCAGGTTGACCGCCCGGACGCCGGATTCAAGGAGCTGGGCGTAGGGGCCCATCTGTCCCTCCGGGTAGACGCTGGATTCGAAAAGCGCGCCGGGTCCGCCCCCGGCGAAGACGAGGTTGCGGCAGCGGAAGAGGACCAGGCCGTGATTCGGCGCGGTCTCCTGCGCCGCGTCGACGCAGAGCAGGCCGCAGGCCCCGTCGTCGTCCGTGACCACGGCGGCGGCGTGGTAACGTTCAAAAACCGGGATACCGAACCGGCGCAGCTCACGCAACAACACCTTAACCATGTCCCGCGACGTCCACGGCCCGGCCGAGGTGGCGCGCCGGCGGGGATCGTAGTCGGTCTTGTAGCCGACGAAGGCGCCTTCCGCCGTGTGCGGAAACGGAACGCCCAGGTCAACGAGGCGGTAGAAACAGCGCAGGGCGTTCTGGGCTTCCACCCGGGCGAGGTCGGCATGCATGGCGCCGCCGGCGCTCAGGGTGTCCGCAAAATCCGCCGCCGAGTCGCGTGTGTCCGCGCCGGTCTCCGGCTTGTAGTAGGTCTGCTTGTCCGAGCCGGCATTGTGCGACGTGCCCAGGCCGAGCCCTTGTGTGACCAGCGCGAGGCGGGCTTCCGGATGCGCGTCCCCGCGGGCCTCCAGCTCGCGGTACAACCGGACGCAGCAGTTCAGTCCCGCGGCGCCGCTCCCGACGACGACCGTGCGGACCGAAATGACCGGCAGGTCCAGGCCGGCAATGTTCTGCCGCAGCAGGGTTTTCATAATCTGCGCAACCCCAAGCCGCCGCCGACCTCAATGGTCTCTCCCGTGCAGTAGTCGAGGTCGCCGCGGGCGAAAGATGCCACCACGCCGGCGACGTCTTCCGGCCGGCCCCAGCGGCGGGTAACCAGGAGTCCGTCGGCGATGAGGCGATCGTACTTTTCTTTGACGCCGCGCGTCATGCGCGTTTCGATGATACCGGGGCAGAGCGTGATGACCGGTATGCCGAACTCGCCGAGCCGGTCGGCGAAGAGGCGGCCGGCCATGTTGAGGCCCGCCTTGGAAACGCAGTAGTCGCCGCGGTTGGGGGATGACGTATAGGCCGAGATGGACGAAATGAACGCGATGCGCGGCTGCGGCACGATACCCTCGGCCTGCCAGCGGATCATGCGGCGGGCCACCTGCTGGGTCAGAAAATAGGGACCCTGCAGGTTGATGCGGATAAGGCGCTCGAAGCTTTCTTCGGAAGCCTCGAGCAGGTCCTTGCGCTCCGCCGGGCCGACGCCGGCGTTGTTGACCAGCAGGTCGATGCGTCCGAAGCGTTCGGCCACGGCATCGACCATCGCCCGGCGGCGTGCCGGTTCCGAGATATCGGCCTGGAAAAGCTCCGCGGTTCCGCCGGCGCGTTCGATTCCGGTCTTCACGCTGAAGGCGCCGTCATCGAGGTTCGCGGTGTCCACGGTGACGGCGTTAACGGCCACGGCGAATCCGTCCGCGGCGAGGCGTTCCGCGATGGCGCGTCCGATCCCCCGGCCGGAGCCGGTTACCAGGGCTACGGGCTTGTCGCTCATGATGTGCTCCCCGTGTGGCGGGCGCGGCGGCCGTTCAGACGAGCGCGGGCACGTCGACCCAGGCCTGCTTTGCCCATGACTCCAGTCCTTGCTCGGCGAGCTGGACGCCCTTGGCGCCTTCCAGCAAGGTCCAGCGGAACGGCTCGTCCTTGACCACATGTCGCAGGAAGAGCTCCCACTGCACCTTGAACGCGTTATCGTACGCGGTCTGGTCGGGCACCTCGATCCAGCCGTCATAAAAATCAACGGGGTTGTCGACGTCCGGGTTCCAGACGGCCCTGGGCGTGGCGCCGTAGGGCTGGATCCGGCAGGTGCGCAATCCCGCGACCGCGCTGCCCCGGCTGCCGTCGATCTGCAGGGTGAGCAGGTCGTCGCGCCGGACACGCACGGCCCAGGACGCATTGATCTGCGCGATCACGCCGCCGGCGAGCCGGAAGGTGCCGTAGGCCGCGTCGTCGGCGGTGCAGGCATACGGCTTGCCGTCTTCGTCCCAGCGTTGCCCGACGTGCGTGGCGCCGAGACACGAGACCGCCTCGACGTTGCCGAACAGGTTGTCCAGCACGTAGCGCCAGTGGCAGAACATGTCGAAAATCATGCCGCCGCCGTCCTCTTTGCGGTAGTTCCAGGACGGACGCTGTGCCGGTATGGTGTCTCCTTCGAAGACCCAGTACCCGAATTCGCCGCGGACCGAGTAGAGCTCGCCGAAAAAGCCGCGGTCGCGGAGCGCGGCGACCTTGCGCAAGCCGGGCAGCCAGAGCTTGTCCTGCACCACGCCGTGCTTGACGCCGGCCTCTTCGGCCCGCTCGTAGAGGGCCAGCGCGTCCGCGGTATTCAGGGCCGTCGGTTTTTCGCAGTAGATGTGCTTGCCCGCCTCGATGCCGCGCGTGACGCTCTCCACGCGGCGGCTCGTGGTCTGCGCGTCGAAGTAGATCCGGTTCGCGCCGTCGGCGAGGGCCGCGTCGAGGTCCGTGGTCCACGCGTCGATGCCGCTCCGCCGCGCCAGGGCTTCGAGCTTGGCGGGATTGCGGCCCACGAGGACGGGGTCGGGCACGATCGTTTCGCCGGGCGCCAGCCGGACGCCGCCCTGGTTCCGGATCGCCACAATCGAACGCATGAGGTGCTGGTTGGCGCCCATGCGTCCCGTGACGCCGTTCATGACAATGCCGATGCGATGTTCCTGTACGGCTCCCATGGCCGGTCCTTTCATGGCCGTGACGCGAGGCCTGTTGTGGTCACGGCGCCCTGGTGCACTGCGGTTGTGCGCCCTCCGGCAGCGGGGGCGCGTCGACGCCGGCCCGGGGCAGCGTGCCGGCCAGTTCCTGCTTCCAGTGATCCACGTCGCCGGCGGGCCCGTAGCCGTAGATCATGGTCAGCGGCGTATCGCCGGTATTGGTGAGCTGGTGATAGACGCCGGGCGGTATATAGACGGCCTGGCCGCC
>JAFGIZ010000062.1 GCA_016929365.1 Lentisphaerota bacterium | reverse complement strand
CGCGATCTCGACCGGCGGGAATTCCAGGGTTCCGGCGCGGGTGGGGCGGACGGTGTAGCGGTAACGGCGCTGTCCCGGTTCCCGTTCGGGCCTGACGCTGTCGTCGTAAATGCGGAAGTTCGTGACCAGGTTGGTCTGGGCGGTCAGCGCCGGCGGCTCGATGTTGTCGAGGCTGATATCGCCCCCAAGGGAGAGGGTCAGGGTCAGCGGGTCGCCGACGCTGCAGGTTTGCGCGTCCAGGGACGCTGCGACATCGAGCGCGGTGCCGATGGCGCCGATGTAGGAAGCCGGGCGGCCGGCCTCGGGCGGCGGGACGACGCGGACGGTGCAGGCGGGGCCGACGGCGAAGATCCGCCGCAGGTCCGGTTGCCCGGCCTCGATGCCGGTCAGCACCGGCCCTTTGAAGAGCGCCGGCCCGAAGGTGTAACTGCCTTCCTCCTTGGGCACGTAGGCGAGGCGCAGCGTATACACGTAGCAGGGGTTGCCGTCGATCTCGTCGGAGCGGCGGTCGAAGCGGAAGCGGGCGGCGCGGGGCTGCATGAGGGCGTCGAAGTCGAACATCGAGCGCATGTCGAACGGATCGGGCCGGACCGTGTAGTTGTTCAGAGCGAAGCCGGCGGTCCGGCGGTCCGAGACGAGGCGTTCCTGCAGGATAGCGCGCACGTCGGGTGTTTCCAGGCCCTCGATCGCCGCCGCGTCAAGGTAGTCGGCGCTCAAGAGAGGCGGGTCTTCGGGGTTGAGCGGGTCCGCGGCGTCGTGCGGCGGCGGCATGTTACGGATGGCGACGGAAAGCACGATCTCGAACGGCTCGTCCACCAGAACGGTGTCCCGCGAGGCGTCGAGCCGGACGCGCACGCGGTCCTGCTGTTCGATACCCGCGACGCGGATCCGCGGGCCGGGATCGCGCAGTGCCCCGCCGTCCGCGGAGACGGTGATCGGGCCGGCGCGGAACACACCCGGCTTGCGGGGGGTCAGGCGGTAGGTGTAGATGCGGCCCGAGAAGGTGGTGCGTTTCCATTGCCCGTTGACGAACGAGAGGCTGGAGCGGCTTTCCCCGCGGCTTCCGAGCGCCTCGACGTCGCAGTCCTGCAAGGCGGACAGGTCCGGCGTGTCGTGGGTTTTTCCGTTCGACACCTTTACGGTGAGGAGGACGGATTCGCCGAGGTAGATGTCTGCGCGGTTGGCCGCGACATCCAGGGAAGCCGCAGCGGCCAGGATGGGCAAACAGGAGAGACAGGTTATGATCCGAAGGGCGGTCACCAGTCCCGTTCGCCGGGCGGGAGCGGGATACGGCGCTCGCGCCGGCGCTTCTCTTCGCGGTATTCCTGTTCGCGCTGGAGGGCTTTTTCCATGAGCTTAAGGGCTTCCGCTTCGTTTTCCGGAGGCTGCGCTTCCGTTTCGCGGTCCGCCGCTGGCTCCTGCGGCTCCGGCTCCTGCTCCTGCTGTTGCGGCTCCGGTTGCGGCGGCTGCCGGTCCTGCGCGTCCTGTTCGTCCCGCCGGTCCTCTTGCGATGGCTGCCGGTCCGCGTCGCGGGGATCCTGTTGCTTCTGCTCCTGCTCCTGCTGTTGCTGCTGATTCTGAGGCTGCCGGGGCAGGAGCTCCAGGATCTTCTTCAGCGCCGCGTAGGCGGCGCGCTGTTCCGTGAGCGCCGCCTCGGCGGCTTCGGCGTCGAGGTGTTCCCGCGCGGCGTTCTGGCGGGCCGCGGCGGTAGCGGCCAAAGCCAGGATACGGGCGCGGTCTTCGGCCGAGATACCCTGTTCCGACCCGGGCGGCGCGTTGGTGAGGGCGGGAGACACGGCGCCGGTTTCGGGGACGGCGGCGCTGAAGCGTTGTGTAAACAGGCCGGTGAGGGCCGCGGCGTCCGCTTGTTCGCGGCGCGCCAGCGGCCACGCGGGGGCCTCCGGAAGCTGCGTCGCGGCGCGAATCGCATTGGTCTGGCGTTGCATATCTTCCAGGAGGAGCGCGCGGTAGGGGGCCAGGGCTTTCCAGACGGTGTAACCGACCTGTTCGGCCAGGCCGGCCTGTTCGGCCCCGGCGGGCTCGAGATCGCGCAGTTGCGCAGCGGCCCGGTCCATGTGGTCACGGACGGTTTCGATCTGCGGTTCGAGTGCCGCGGCACCGCCGTTGTGCGCGGACGCGGCGCCGGCGAGTTTGGCCTTCAGGGGAATCAGGAGATCCGCCGTATCCGACTGTTTGCGGGCGAGCCGTTCCAGCGCCTCGATACGCTGCGGCAGCGCATTGGTGAAGGCGGAGGGCGCGTGTGCAGTGATATCGCGCTGATCGCGCAGCATCGCATCGGCAACGTCGAAGAGAGACGCCTGTGCATAGCGGTCCAAGAGCGTGCGGATGCGGGCTTCCTCCTCGAGGCCGGCCAGCTCCCGGCGGATGACCGCGAGGTTGCCGCGGTACACGGGGTTCGCGGGATCGAGGCGGGCCGCTTCCTTGAACGCTTCGCCGGCCTCGCGCATGAGGCCGGCCTTCCGGTTCCAGGCCGCGGCGTTGGTCGTGGCGGCCTGCGCGGCGGCTTCGTAGAGCGCCGAGCCGAGGCCGGCGGCGGTAACGGGACGGTTATCGTCGTAGACGTGCCGGAGTTCCCGCAGGACGTCGGCGGCTTCCGGGTAGCGGCCCGCCCGGAACCAGGCGGCGGCGGCGTTGAAGCGGAAATCGCGGCGCGCGGCGGGTGTCGCTTCGCGGGCGGCCGCCAGGTACGCTTCGGCGGCGTCTGTGTACCGGCCCTGGCGGTACAGGCGCTGGGCCAGGCGGGCGCCCGCGCGGCCGGCCGGGACGGCGGGGCCCGCCGGCCCCGGGGAGAGCACGTTGGTCGGGGCGGCGCCGGGGCCCGCCGGCCCCGGGAAGGGTGCGTTGGTCGGGGCGGCGCCGGCGAGGGCGCCGAGCAGGACGAGCACGCCGAAAAGCCGGCCGCAGGAACGGCCGGGCGCCGCGCGGACGGCGGCATGCAGCGCAGCAGCAGGCAGGCGGGTCATAGTTGCTTGATCTCCCGTTGGGGCGGGTTCAGGTCCTTGACGGCCGGGGCGGCGGGCGAGGGCGGGGGTTGGGGGTCCGCGGGGACCCTGCCGGAGGCGAGACGCCCGCGCGACAGGCCGGCGCCGGCGGTCAGGAGCAGGACGGCGGGCAGGAGAAAGAGGGGGAAGCGGTCGATATGGCGGCGGCGTAGACTTTCTTCGAGGTCGCGCGCGGCGATCTTGCGGAGATGTTCCCGGTACAGCGTGCCGAGCGTAGTGGTCGCGGTGCTGGCGCGCTCAAGGGGTACATAGGCGCCCTGGGTTTTGCGCGCGACGGCGAGCAGCGTCTCGTGGTCCAGGCGCGTCACGACCGGCTTGCCCTGGTAGGTCGCGTACGCACCGTCCCCGCCGGGATCCGGAATGCGCGATCCTTCGCGCGCCCCGATACCGACCGTGAAGATGGGGATGCCGCGCTCGGCTGCCTCCGCGGCCGCCGCGAGCGCGTTGCCCTGAAGATCCTCGCCGTCGGATATCAGGATAACGGCTTTATGCGACGCCGAGCGGCTCTGGAAGGCGTCCAGGGAAGCCCGGATCGCGGCGCCCAGGTCCGTTTCCCCGCGCGGCGCGGACCCGATATCGGCGCCGTCGAGGGCCTGGCGCAGAAACCCGTAATCGGTGGTCAGCGGGCACAGCAGGACGGCCTTGTGCCGAAAGGCCACAAGCGCGGCGCGATCGCCGCGCAGGTCGCGGATCAGGTCCATGAGATCGGCCTTGGCCCGGGCGAGGCGGCTGGGCCGAACGTCGTCGGCAAGCATGGACCGCGAGACGTCGAGGGCAATGACGAGATCGCGCCCCCGCCGGAACACGACTTCATCGCGGGCGCCCCATTGCGGGCGGGCGGCGGCCAGGAGCGCGAGAAAAAGGCCGCTCAGCATACAGGCGGCCTGGGCCGCCGGGCGGGCGCGCGAGCCGCCGGGACGCAACCTGGCCTGCATGGGTAAGGCGACCAGGCGGGCCAGCGCCTGTTCGCGGCGCCGGGCAACGGCCAGCCACCCGAGCCCCGCGGCGGGCACGAGCCAGAGCAAGTAGAGGATCCAGGGATATTCAAACTGCATGGCCGGCCCTTTACACGATTCTCCGGGCGATAAGCATGTTCAGGGTAACGGCGAGGACGATCAGCGCCAGCGCGGGCCCGAGCCAGGACAGGTACCGTTCGTTGTAGCGGACGAACACATCGCGCTCGATCTCGGTCGTTTCGAGCGTGTCGATGCGGTCCAGCGCGGTTTCGATGCCTTCGGGATCGCGCACGTTGAAATAGACGCCGCCGGTTTCCCCGGCGATTTTCCGGAGAAGCGCTTCGTCCAGAGTGACGTTGGCGTAGCGGACAGTCGGCCGCCCGAAAAGGTCGCGGGCCTGGAACGGCGCGCGGCCGGTGGTGCCGATGCCGATGGTGTACACCGTAATGCCGAGCTCGCGGGCGACGCCGATGGCTTCTTCGGGTTCAATGATGCCGGTGTTGGATTCGCCGTCGCTGAGGAGCACAATGACGCGGGAGACCGGTTCGGCATCGGCCAGGCGGGCGCAGGCGGTAGCCAGGGCGTCGCCGACGGCGGTGAGGAGCTCTTCCTGGTTGACGATGCGGCCGTCCTCGTCGTACGACCGCCCGGGAATGGCGACACCGTCGAGCACGTGCAGCAGGGCATCCCGGTCGGTGGTCAACGGGGCGCGCGTGACCGCGTAGCCGCCGAAGGTGATCAGTCCGATCAGATCGTGGGGGCGCCGGGCGATGAAATCCGCGAATGTCTTTTTAACCACGTCGAGCCGCGTGCGATAGTTAACGCCGGCGGCCGTTTTTTCCGAGAGGTCGAGCGCCTCCATGGAGCCGGAGACGTCGACGACCATTTCGATGGCCACCGCATCCGTGCGCTGCCGGGTTTCGGAGAGCACGGTGCGCGGGCGGGCGAGCGCGATGACGGCCAGCACCAGGCCGGCCAGGTAGAGCACGGGCAGTGCGGCAGCGGCGCGACTGCGCCAGGCGCCGGACCCGGCGGGAAGGCGGGCGGCAGGGGCGAAGAGGATCGCGGACCGGATGCCGCGCCGGTACACGCGCCAGGCCGCGAAGCCGACGGGAATCAGCAGGAACAGGGCGTACGGGTTACCCAGGTCAAACATGGGTCCCGCCTTTCCTGTGCCGGGCGGCCGTGTTTTCCGGCGCTTGCGGCGCGGCGCCGGGCGGGGCCGGGGCCGTATCCAGTTCGATATACGCGCGGGCCGTCGCGACGGCTTGCGAGACGGCGGCGGGATCCGGGCGGTGCGCCGCAAACTTCACGAGGTCGGCCGCCTCCAGGAAGCGGCCCAGACGGTCGAGCACCGCCGGGCTGAAGTCGGGATTGCGGCGGGCGGCGGCCAGGAATTCTTCCGTGGTCTGTTCGGGCGCGCGGATCCCGTGTTGTGCTTCGATATAGCGCCGCACAATCCGTGTCAACGCGATGTAGAACTCCTTCAGGCGGTTCGGGGACGGCCCCGTTTCCCGGAGCAGAGCGTCCAGCGCGCGCAGTGCGCGCTCGCGGGGACTGAGGCGGGCCAGGACGGCGCGGCGATGCAGCCGGCGCAGGAGGCGTCCGCCCAGGATCAGAACGGCGGCGCCGGCCAGGGCGGCCAGCACGTAGAACAGCACGGTCCGGAAAGCGGGCGCGATCCAGACCGGGTCGAGGCCGGTCTGCACGTCGGCACCGGGGTCTCCGTCGACGGGAGGCACCAGCTCGAAGGCCAGGGGGCCGGCGCGCGTCCACGAGACGCGCGGCGGATCGACGCGCCTGTCCGTCACGCGCACGGCCAGGGGCGCCAAGCGGTACGTCTCCGACAGCAGCGGCGTGAGCCGCGCGCGGCGTTCCCATACGGTGTGGCCGTCGGTGCGTTCCGGTTCCTCGTCGTAGACGCCGTTCAGGAGAAACCCGTCCAGCCGGCCGTCGAGCGGGGGAAGCGCGACGTGCACGCCGCATGGGGCCTCGACGCGGATCGTAAGGACGAGATCGCGGTCGAGGTGGACGCGTTGGGGCGAGGCGGAAAGAGTAATGTCCGCAGGGGGAGGCCCCGGCGGCGCGGCGGCGTACGAAAAAAGGACAAGCAGTGCGGCGCAGACCGCCGCGGCGGCCTGCGGGTGCATACGGCGTCTGGCCATCGGCAGGGGATTCATCCTCGTCCGAAACGAATCTGGCGTTGATGGAAGAGGCGGCGGACGTCGTCCACAAAGGACCGGTCCGTATAGAGCGGGAGCCGGTCGATCTTGAGGCGCCGGAACACGGCCTCCAGCTCCGCACGACGCCGCTCGGCTTCTTCCCGGAAGGCGCGGCGCACCCGCGGCGACGCCGTATCGAGCAGCCTGAGCGCCCCGCTTTCGGGGTCCTGCACTTCGACGAGGCCGACGGACGGCAGATCGTATTCGCGCGGGTCGGCGACCGGGCAGGCGATGACGTCATGGCGGCGCGCGGTGATGCGTAGATCGGCAAAATAGTGTGCGGCCATGAAATCGGATATCAGGAACACCACGGAGCGCCGTTTCTGGACGTTATTCAGAAAGCGAAGCGCGGCGCGAAGATCGGTGCCGCGTCGGGTTTCCTCCGCGGCCAGCACCTCGCGGACGAGCCGCATGACCGCCGTGCGCCCCTTGCGGGGCGGGATGGATTTTTCAATGCGGTCGCTGAACAGGATCAGCCCGACCTTGTCGTCGTTGCGGATTGCGGATAAGGCGAGAAGGCACGTCAATTCCGCGGCGACTTCGACCTTGGAGCGGTTGCCGGAGCCGAATCCCTGCGATCCGGAAATATCGACGACGAACATGACGGTCAATTCGCGTTCTTCGCAGAAGCGTTTGACGAACGGGTGTCCCATGCGGGCCGTGACGTTCCAGTCGATGGCGCGGATATCATCCCCCGGCGTGTACTCCCTGACCTCGTCGAATTCAATGCCCTGGCCCTTGAAGACGGAGTGGTATTCCCCGGAAAAGCGTTCGTCGACGAGGCGTGCCGTGATGACGCGGATCCGGCCGACCTGTTTCATTAACTGTTTCGTGTCGATGGCCATCAGCATGCCCGGCAGGGCGGACGGCGCGGCGCGCCGGCGCGGCGGGTTCCTGTCCGCAGGGCGGCCGTGCGGCCGGGCCCCGTGCTACGGAACGGGGATCTCGTTGACGATTCGCGTAACCACATCGTCGCTGTTCACCTCTTCGGCTTCGGCTTCGTAGGTCAGGATGATGCGATGCCGCAGCACGTCGTGCGCGATTTCCTTGACGTCTTGCGGGGTGGCGTAGGCCCGCCCGTGAAGCAGGGCGTTGGCGCGGGCGGCGAGGTTGAGATAGAGGCTGGCCCGCGGCGAGGCGCCGTATT
>JAFGIZ010000061.1 GCA_016929365.1 Lentisphaerota bacterium | reverse complement strand
TCAGAAAAAATGGATCATGCTCCCGGGAAGGAAGCCTGCGGCCCCGCTCCTCGATGAATTTACACACTTATGTTGACAGTGCCGCGGCTGAAAATCTGTCTATTTTCCTGTTGACAGGGGTTCGCTCATAATGCATCATAGGCGCATACTGTTTCAGCATAGATGTAATTATGCCGGGCAATGCGAAGATAGGCTCTGTTTTGCGGGCCATGGAACTCCTGCGGGGCATTACCCGCCGGCAGGAACCCGTACGGCTCAAGACGCTGTGCGAGGCGATGCGCATGAAGCCGTCCACGGCGCACAACCTGCTGCGCACGTTGGCGTCGGAAGGATTCGTGGTCTCCACGGACAAAGGCTATGTGCCCGGCCCCGCCCTGGCGGAGCTCGCCGGGACCTCGCGCGACCGCGCCGCGGCGGCGCACCTCGAACAGGCCGTCCTGTCGCTTGCCGCGCAGTTCCCCGAAGCCACGGTGACCTACGCGGAACCGCGGACCCGCGCGCTCGCGGTCGTCATCCGCCGCCGGCCCGAAGACGGCCCCGCCGTGGATTATCCGCGGGACGCCGCGCTGTCCTACTTCGCCACCATTTCGGGCCTGGTCTGGCTGGCCTGCTCCGGACCGTCGGAACGGCGCCGGCTCCTCGATGCGCCGCTGTTCGAGGACGAAGGTTTGCCGCTCTGGAAAGACCGGAAACGCCTCGAAACGGCGCTGGACGGTCTGCGCACCGAGGACGGCGGCGCCCTGCCCTTCCAGCTCGAGCAGAGCCGCCGGGTCGCCGTGCTCGTCCGCGATGCCGCCGGCCGGCCGCGGGGCGCCCTGGGACTCTGCCTGCCCGTGAATCCAGACCGCCCGTCCTCCGCGCCCGCGGCGGACACGCTGCTGAACCGGCTGCGCGGCGCTCTGGCGCGCCGCGCCGGGCCGCCGACACCGCCATACACAGACAGGAAAGACAGCGCCGCATGACGACCTTCGACGAATTTCGCGAGCACATGCCTTACGATCTGGCCGGCGTCACGCCGCCCGATACGTTCGCCGACCTGCCCCCGGCGGAAAACCCGCTGAACCTCTTTCCCGACGCGCGCTCCGCGGTGGTGCTCGGCAAGCGCATCGAGCGGGGCCATTTCCGTACCATCGAAGAGGGAACGGGCTGGGTGACGCCGAACCGCTGGCTGACCGATCTCGACCACGCGGTGCGCTGGATCGAGGCGCAGGGCTTTGAATGCGTGCCCTTCCTGCCGCTGAACGCGCCCCGGATGCCGCGCCGCCCGGTGCGCGCCGGCCGGTGTGCGCCGCAGGCGATCCGCCCGTCGCTCGAACTGGCCGCCGTGGCGGCGGGCCTGGGCGTCATCGGCTATCACGGCATGTTCATGAGCGCGCGCTACGGCATTCGCCAACAGCTCGGCCTGCTCGTCACCGACATGGCCATCGAACCGGGGCCCGGACCGTCCGACGCACGCATCTGCGACGGGGGCGAGTGCCTGGCCTGCGTGAAGGAGTGCCCCCTGCAGGCGATTTCCGCCGAGGCGGCGGTTACCCTGGAACGCGGCGGGCGCCGCATGCGCATCGGCCGGATCAATGCCCCGGCCTGCCACGTTTGTCCGAACGGGACGGCCGGCGACACGCCTTTCTTCACGGGCGCCGAGGAACTGGAGCTGAACGTCGGCGCGCATAACCGGATCCGCGGCGATACGGTCAGCCGTTTCTCCGGCGGCGGCCTGCCCAACCGCCTGGCGGCCGCCTGCGGCCGCGCCTGCATCGCCCATTTCGAAGCCACGCATGAAACCGAATACCGGACGCCCTTCCGGCACCGCGAGCCGTGGGGTTTTCGTCCGGACCGCCGAAAGGAGGCCTAGACCGTGTTGAGCGCGCGACAGATCAAGGAACAGGCCGTTCGGGCCGGAGCGGATTTCTGCGGTATTGCCGACATCGAACGCTTTGACGGCGCGCCGCCCGACATGCATCCGGCTACGATCTTCCCGGAAACCCGCTCGCTGATCGTCTATGGCAGCCGGATCCTCAAGGGAAGCTACAAGGGCATCCAGGAGGGCACGGACTGGTCGTCCTACTGGGTCTTCGGCTATGGCCCCGGCATCCTCAACTCCATGGACGGGGCCACCGAGGCCGTCACGGAGCTGCTCGCCGCGGAGGGGTACGAAGCCGTGCCGCTCATGGGGGGCCGCACGCTGCAGGACGAAGCGCCGCCGAACCGCCCGCCCGTCGCCGAGGGCAAGCTGCCGCCCTGTATCAGCATCCACACGCGCATGGCCGCCGCGCTGGCCGGGCTCGGGGAGTTCGGCTGGTCGAAAGTCTTTTTAACGCCCCAGTTCGGCCCCCGCCAGCGCCTGGCGGTCCTGGCCACGGATGCGGTGCTGAAGCCGGACCCGCTCTTTGACGGCAGCCTCTGCGACCGCTGCGGCGTCTGCGTGCGCACCTGCCCGGGCAAGGCCCTGGGCGGGGACAGGCAGGGCGTGACGGTCGAAGGGCGCACCTTCGAATGGGGCGACGTGGATTACGGCCAGTGCAAGGTGACCCACTGGGGCCTGAACCCCAAGGCCTCGCCGTTCGTGCAGAAGGATCTGCCGGGTATGCGGATGGAAGTCGACAAGACCGATTATACCTGGTTCGAGGCCTACCGCCTGGGCTTCGCCCTCGGCGAGATCATCGATTACGTCGGCCTGCTCGCCCGCGGCAGCGCCGAACACGGCGCCGTCAGCCGGCCGGGCTCGGTCTGCGGCGCGCGGGGCTGTATCCAGGCCTGCAACACGCACCTGGAAACCCGCGGCGTGCTCAGGGGCGGAAGCAAACAGGACGGAGAATGAGGGTTCAGGCGCACATTAACGCCGACGCAGGAGTCCAACATGCCCATCTCACGCGACAGACTTGACGCCTGGGCCGCGCAACTCGGCCTGGACATGATCGGCGTGGCCTCGCCGGAAGGATACCGCCGGGTCGCGCCGCCATGGAATCCCCTGAGCATCCTGCCCGACGCGCGTTCGATCGTCGTGATCGGCAAGTCGATTCCGCGCAGCTATTACCGCGGGATCGAGGAGGGCACCCTGTGGATGCGGGTCAACCGCTACCTCCCCCCGCTGATCGCCTACAAGCTCTGCCGCATCCTGGAAGACAACGGGTGCCTGGCCGTGCCCTGCGCGCTGCTGGCGCCCGAGCGCTGGCCCGACGGCGCGGTGTTCAAGCGGGGCAAACCGGCGCCGAACGTCGCGCCCGACGTGCGCGTCGCGGCGCAGCTCGCCGGGCTGGGCGAGATCGGCTACCACGGCCTGCTCCTGACGCCCCGCTTCGGCGTGCGGCAGGCGCTGGGCCTGCTGATCACCGACGCGGAGATCGAACCGGATACCCCCTTCCCCGTCGGCCGGCTCTGCGACCGCGACCGCTGCCGGGCCT
>JAFGIZ010000060.1 GCA_016929365.1 Lentisphaerota bacterium | reverse complement strand
ATCGGCTATTTCTTCTACAACGGCGGCAACGACTCGATGGATACGGCGCAGAAGGTCAGCGCACTGGCCCGGGAGGCCGGCCTGGACCTGGTGGCGACGGGCGTACCGAAAACGATCGACAACGACGTGGGGGATTCCGGGTTCCGGCTGATCGATCACACCCCCGGATACGGATCCGTGGCGCGCTACTGGGCATACTGCATCCAGAACGCCAACGAGGAGAACGCCGGGTCGTGTCCGTCGGACCCGGTGCTGGTCATCCAGATGATGGGCCGCAAGATCGGGTTCATCCCGGCCGCGGCGCGTCTGGCCGATCCCGACCGGCGGCTGCCGCTGCAGATCTACATGCCGGAGTCGGGCTTGACGCTCGAAGACATGGCGGACCGGGTCAACGACGCGCTGAAACAGCACGGGCGCTGCATCGTGGCGTTGAGCGAGGGGTTCGACGTGGGCGATATCGGGGCGCGCCGGGACGCGTTCGGACATGTTCAGTTCGGGTCGAGCGGGATCACCGCGCAGCAGGCCGCGGTGACGTACCTCAACGAACGGGGCCTGGCCGCACGCGGCGCGGCGCGCGGGAACACGGCCGGCACGGACCAGCGCGACACGGCGGTCTACATGTCGACGGTGGACATGGAGGAAGCGTTTCACGTGGGGCTGAAGGCGGCGGAAATCGCCGCCCGGGACGGGAACGGCTGGATGGCGACCCTCCTGCGCGAGCCGGGCGAAACGTATGCCGTGCGCTACGACAAAGTCCCGCTCGAGGCGGTCGCCAACAGCGAGCGGACGTTCCCGGAGGCCTGGCTCACGCCGGACCGGACGGACGTGACCGACGCGTTCGTCCGTTACGCGCGGCCGTTGATCGGCGACGCGTGGCCGGAGATACCGCTGGAGGGAGGGCTGCAGCGCTTTGCCCGCCTGCGACCCGTTTTTGCGGAGCGGCGTTGCGGCCCGTACGTTCCGGAAGCGTACGCCTGAGCGCGGCGCGCGGGTGCGCGGCGGCTCAGTCCCGAGGCTTCAGGATGACGTAGGTCGGCAGGCCGAGCACGCCGTAGCGGTCCAGTACCGCCCGGGTGGCCGGGTCGGAGGGGTCTTCGGCCTGGACCTTGACCGTGACGTAGCGCTTCAGGCGGCGCTGCACCTCGGCGTCGCGGAAGGTCGTCTTGTCCATCTGCAGGCAGCTCTTGCACCAGGTGGCCCAGAAATCGATGAAGACCGGTTTGCCTTCGCGCGCGGCGCGTTCCAGCGCGTCGGGCAGGGACGTCAGCCAGCCGTTCCCGGACGCCTCCTCTGCCGCCGTGTCCGGGACGGGCGCCGCATCGAGCCGGCCGTGCAGCAGGCGCGCGCCCAGCACCAGGTACCAGACCCCGAAGCCGAGAATGATGACGCCGAAAACGAGGTTGATGCGCCGCATCCATTGGCCGGGCCGGGGCAGAAACGAAAGGCCCGCCCCGGCGAACGGCCAGGGCAGGGCCATCCCCAGGCCCAGCAGGAAGGGCAGGACGAGGCCGCCTGCCCGGCCGCGTGCGTACAGGTCCGCGGCCAGCACGAGAACGGAGATTACGACCGGCGCGACGCAGGCCCCGGCCAGCAGGGCCGCGACGCCGCCGAGCGCCAGCGCCGCCGCGAGGCTCCCCTTGCGCTGCGCCGCGCCCGTGCCGACGCGGGCCTGGAAGCGGGAGAAGTCGATGTGGAACGCGCCGAACATGGAGAGAGACAGCAGCAGGAACAGGATGCCGATGGCGAGGTTGAACCACGGCGAGGCGTTCACCGCGCCGAACGTGGCGCCGGTGAGCACCACGAGCAGCCCGAGCGCGCCATAGACCGCGGCGATGCCGGCTCCGTACGCGGCGCCCAGCGCCGCGCCGCGCCGCCGGGAGCCCGCCGCCGCGCCGGCGCCGATGACCGCGATGTTGACGGGGATCATCGGGAGGACGCACGGCGTAAGATTGAGCGCCAGCCCGCCCAGCAGGATCAGCCCGACCGTCAGCCACAGATTGCCGCCGAGCCGCGCCGGGCCGGCGGCGCCGGCTTCCACGCGGTCCAGAAAGTCGAGAAACGCGCCGGGCGGCAGGTAGCCGGATTCGCGGGCGGCAAGCCGCAGCTCCGTTGCCGGGACGGACGGGGCATCCGGTTCGCTCGCGCTCCCCTGCGCCGCGGCCGCGGGTTCCAGCGAGAACTCGCGGGAGGCGGGCAGATAGCAAAGCGTCGGACTGCAGCCCTGGTAGCGGACGGTGACCGGGAGCGGCAGCCCGGGCCGCGCGGCAACGGCGTAGGCGAAGACCGTGTCGTGGGTATAGACCGCAACGCGGGCCTCTTGGAACGGGTCGTCGTACGGCACCGGGTCGGGAACGGCGAGCGGACGCAGCCGGTAGGCCGGGGGAACGGCCACGTCCAGCGACTCGGCGTACACGTAATGGCCGGCCGGCACGCTGAGGGCGACCGTCAGGTGCCACGTGTCCGCCCCGTGCGGCTCCAGTGCCGCATGTACCGCGAACGGATCGCCGGCCGCGGCCGCCGCCGACGCGGCGGCGGCCGCCAGCCAGACCAGGAGCAGGCGCAGGCCGTTCACGTGCCGGGCTCAGGCCGCCCCGGCGCCCCGGGCGCCGAGCGAACGATCCAGCATGAACAGCGGGCCGCCGGTGTCGCCGCCGAGCTCGATCCGGGCGAGGATGTCGTTGACGTTCTCCTCTTCCTCGACCTGTTCGGTCACGAACCACTGCAGGAAAATCTCCGTGGCATGGTCGTTTTCCGACCTGGCCTGATCCACGAGTGCGTTGATCAGGCCCGTGACCTTCTTCTCGTGCTCGAGCGACGCTTCGAACATCGCCTTCAGCGAATCGAATTCCGTCGGCGGCCCGTCGATCGCGGCGAGAACCGCTTTCCGGCCCTGGCTCTGCACGTATTTGTAGATACGCAGGCCGTGCTCGATTTCCTCGCGGGCCTGGGCTTCAAACCAGGCCGCGCCGCCTTTCAGCCCCATATCGGCGCACTGGGCGGACATGGCGAGGTATAAATAAGCGGAATACCATTCCGCGTTGACCTGTGTGTTCAAGGCGTCGGTCATGGCGTCACTGATCATGGTGTGTCTCCTCGTTATGGGCTCGCCGCATGCCGCGTTGAGCGTTTACCAGTTCTCCGCGAGAATTTCGAAATGGGCCTGCGGATGGCTGCATGCCGGGCACACTTTCGGCGGTTCCGTGCCTTCATGCAGGTAGCCGCAGTTCCGGCAACGCCAGGCCACGGGTTCCGCTTTCTTGAAGACCGTGCCCTGCTCCACGTTGGCGGCCAGGTCGCGGTAGCGCTTCTCGTGCTGTTTTTCGGCCACGGCGATGGCCTTGAATGCCGCGGCGATCTCGCCGAACCCCTCGTCCCGCGCGGTCTTTTCGAAATCGGGGTACATCGTGCCCCATTCGAACTGCTCGCCTTCGGCGGCGGCCTGAAGATTTTCGGCCGTGCTGCCGATGATACCGGCGGGAAAGGTGCCGGTGATCTCCGTCTCGCCGCCTTCCAGGAATTTGAAAAAGCGCTTGGCGTGCTCTTTCTCCTGGTCGGCCGTCTCTTCGAAGATCGCGGCAATCTGTACGTAGCCTTCCTTGCGGGCCTTGCCGGCGAAGTAGGTGTAACGGTTGCGCGCCTGGGACTCGCCCGCGAAGGCGGTCAGCACGTTCTTTTCAGTCTGGCTGCCCTTGAGTTGCATCGTCTGTGTTTCCTTTGTTGTCCAGTATTTTAGCCGCGGTGGCGCGAATCGAAGGGATCATGCGCGTGCTGACGCTGAGCTCGCGAATGCCGGCTTCGATCAGGCGCGCGACCGCGCTCGGGTCGCCCGCCACTTCTCCGCACACCGACAACGATTTTCCTGTATCATGCGCGGCCCGCACGAGCATGTCCAGTACATCCCAGAGCACGGGATCCCGGGGCCGGTAATCGGCGGCCACGAGTGCGTTATCGCGGTCGACGGCAAAAAGATACTGCGTCAGATCGTTCGTGCCCACGCTGCCGAAATCCGCCGCTTCCAGGAGTTCGCGGGCCCGGAAACAGGCGGACGGAACCTCGAACATGACGCCGTGCTGGAGAGATCCGTGCGGGATATCCCGCACGGCGTCGCGGAAACGTTTTCTCAGCTCCAGGAACTGGGCCGTATCGGTGATCATCGGGTAGAGCACCCGCACGTCGCCGTGCCGGGAAGCCCGCGCCAGGGCGCGGGCCTGCACGGCGAGCAGTTCGTCCTGCTGCAGCAGAAGCCGCGCGCCGCGCAGGCCGAGAGAGGGGTTGTCTTCCCGCGGGAGCCGCAGCGCCGGCAGCGTCTTGTCGCTGCCGATGTCGAAGAGGCGGAACGTGACGGGGCGCCCGTCCATGACCTCGAGAACGGAACGGTAGGACGCCAGCAGGGCGTCTTCGCTGCGCAGCCCGCCGCCGGCGATGAGTTCGATCTCGGTGCGGTACAACCCGATGCCCTCGGCCTGCAGCGCGAGCGCATCCCGCGCTTCCGCGGGCAGGCTGATGTTGGCAAGGACCCGCAGGCCGGCCACGGGCGGAACGGGCTGCGGCCGGCGGACGAGCTCCGGGGTCGCGGTGTGCGCGGCCAGGACGGTCCGCTCGCGGGGATTGAGAATGACCTCGCCGGTTCCCCCGTTGATCAGCAGCTCCATGCCGCAATGGACCCGGTCGCGAATGCCCGCCAGACCGCTCACGGCGGGGATGCCCAGCGCCCGGGCCAGGATGGCCGCGTGCGAATGACGGCCGCCCCGCTCGGCGACAAACCCCATGGTGTGCCCCGTATCGAGATCGACGGTCAGCTGGGGCGTCAGCTCTTCGGCTACGATGATCCGGTTGCGCCCCCGCTGGCAGTGCGCCTCGTCGCACTGAACCTGGGGCCGCATGTGGCGCAGCGCGTCCAGCAGCCGCCGCTTGACTTCTCCGAAATCGCTGGCGCGCTCCTTGATGTAGGCGTCGTCCACTTCCTGCAGGCGCGCCTCGTACCGGTCAAGCACGGACTCCACGGCGCTCTCGGCGTTGATCCGGTCCTCGCGCAGCGCGGCCGTGATCTCCCCGCGCAGCTTCTCGTCGCCCAGGATCATGATCTGCGCTTCGAAGATGCCGGCTTCGGCGGGGCCGATGGCTTTCGCGACGTTGTCGCGAATGCCGGTCAAGGTCCGCACGGCTATGTCCGCCGCGCGGCGCACCCGCTGGATTTCCCGCTCCACCCCCTTTCCGGTCACCCGGTACATGGGCAGGTTGCTGTGCCGCGACTCGTTGAAGAGACAGACGCGTGCCACGGCGACGCCGTTGCTCAACGGGACGCCTTGTAGGCGCTCTTCACGATGATGCGTCTTCGCCGTCATGTTGGTCGCCGGTCTTGCCGGGGAACGTGTCTTTCCAGCCGGTATTCGATAACCGGTTCCCCGGAATGCGTAAAGCCCTTCTTGAGGCCGGCCGCCGGGAACCGCACGAGTCCTTTCCGCCGGCGCCCCGGAAGCCGCGGCGGGGTCCTGCGTTGCGCAGGACCCCACTTTGCTTGCAGCAGCAACCGCGGTGTCGCGTGGAGTAACTCCCGCGACTGGAGGAGTCGCCGTGTTCAAAGGTGCGTTACGTTCAGCCTTCCTTTTCTGCATCCGCGCCGGCGGACGGGTCGGCCGCCGCCGCGTCAATCGATTCAATCAAGTCCTTCAGATGCTTCACATAGGCGCCGGCTCCGCCCGGGCGGTACCCGGTGCGCGCCAGTTCCTTGCCCTCGGCATTCAGCAGTACAATCGTCGGGAACCCTCTGACCTTGTAGGTTTCCATGAGCGACCGGTTCTGTTTGATCACCGCCTCGGGCTGGGGCAGGTCGGACGGGAAGTCGGCTTCGAACAGGACCAGGTGCTCCCGGGCGTATTCCCGGAACGCGTCGGCGGAAAACACCTCCTCGTCCAGTTTCATGCACCACCCGCACCAGTCGGAGCCGGTAAAGTTCACCAGGATCGGCCGCTGCTTCTCGGCCGCCTGACGTTTGGCGGCCTCGAAATCCGTGCCCCAATCCGCCCCGTTTACCCCCAGGGCACCCGCCAGAATGATCGGCAGGGCCGCGCTAACCGCTGTTTTCGTGTTCATTGTCACGCCTCCTCATCCGGCGCCCGCACATCATGCGGTCATGCCGTTTGCTTGTGCGCTCACCCGGTCCTCCGGGTTGTCCCAGAGTCCCATTAACTTATGAAATTCCTTCTCGCTCCCGGCGCGCTTGCGTATGCGGTAGGCGCAATCCCTGATGACGCCGTACAGCACCTGGCACCCGTCATCCCGGCTCTCGGCCTCGCCTTCGTCCGCCAGTATCATCAGCGCCCGCGAGGCGGCCAGTGCGCGTCGTATATTATGATTGGGTCTGCTCACGTTTCCTTGGCTTTAGGGCTTCACCTAATCCGTCCGATCCAGGACCTATGCTGGATGTGTGCCAAGTTGAGGGAGCCGCACCCGGGTTTCTTGCATCCTGTTGATAATGAGCTATATACGTGCAGTGCGGCGCTTCGCGTCTGCTGGGGGGTGTATCAGCCGGAGGCGGGTTAACGCGACACATGCGACAGGCGGCGACAGCCCGGGCGGCGCTGCCGTCAGCGACTGGCGGCTTCGCCCGCGTCTTTGAGGAAGCGGTAGAGGGTGGCGCGCGAAACGCCGAGCTCCCGGGCGGCCTTGACCTTGTTGCCGCCGCAGCGGGCGATAGCGAGGCGGACGGATTCACGGTCCAGTTTGCGGCCGTGCGCCCGTTCGGCAGGACGGGGCGGGGCGGCGTGGATGCCGGGGGGCAGGTGCCGGGGGCGGATGGTTTCGCCCCGGCACTTGACCAGCGCGAACTGGATCCAGTTCTGGAGCTCGCGGACATTGCCGGGCCAGTCGTAGGACAGCATGACATCGAGGGCTTCCGGGGACAGCGCCACGTCCGTGTGGCGCGAGTCCCGGAGGGTCTGCCGGAGGATGTGTTCGGCCAGGAGCGGAATGTCGTTACGCCGTTCGCGCAGGGGCGGCAGGACGATGGGCAGAACACTGAGGCGGTAATAGAGGTCTTCCCGGAAGCGGCCGGCGGCGATTTCGGCGGCAATGTCCTTATTGGTGGCGCTGACCACCCGCGCGTCCACCTGGCGGGTGCTTTCGCCGCCGACGGGCTCGAACCGGCCCTCCTGCAGGACCCGCAGGAGCTTGACCTGCATGGCGGGCGCAATGTCGCCGATTTCGTCGAGAAAGATCGTGCCGCCGTGGGCCAGTTCGAAGCGCCCCTTCTTGTCGCGCACGGCGCCCGTAAAGGCGCCCTTGACGTGGCCGAAGAGCTCGCTTTCGAGCAGCGCTTCGGGCAGCGCCCCGCAATTGACGGGCACGAACAGCTTGTTGGCGCGGGAGCTTTCGTTGTGAATCGCCGCCGCAACGAGCTCTTTGCCCGTTCCGCTCTCGCCCTGGATCAGGACGGGGACGCTGGTTTCGGCGACTTCCCGGATCAGGTCGTAGATCTCGAGCATCTTGCGGTCGCGGCCGATGATGCCGGCGAACTGGTACACCTCGCCGACGCGCCGGGCGAGGCGGCGTTCTTCGGTGACGTCCCGGAAGGAGACCGCGACACCCTGCGGCCGGCCGGCCGCCCCGGAGGCCAGCAGGCTGACCGTGCGCTCGACGACGCGGCGCTCCCCGTCCTTGACGGCGATCTCGACTTCCTGCTTGCCCTCCGGGAGCTCGGCGGGCGGGCCGTCTTCGAAAAGGCATTTGCCGCCGCAGAAGCCGTCGGGAAAAACGTCGTGGCAGTCGCGGCTGAGGACTTCCTCCGCGCGATAGCCGGTGATCCGTTCGGCGGCCCGGTTGAAGAAGAAGATGCGGCGGTTGAAATCGTGGGCCATGATGCCGTCGGAAATATGGTCGAGAATCAGGGCTTCGCTGCGCCGGGCCCCGGTGAGCGCGGCGAGGTAGCCGCGCTCGAAGAGGTCGTCGACCAGGCGGCGGATCGTGTCGCGCGCGTCGCGGAAGGCGCGCAGCACGGTGGCTGCGTCGCCCTGGACCGCGGCCGGATCGGGCAGGTTCCAGTTCACACGGGGCGGATAGCCCGGCAAAATCGGGCAGGTTTCCGCCGCGTGGCCGCAAAGCGTCACGACAACGTCGAACGAAACATCCGGGAGCGCGTCGAGGGTCTTGGCGCGCTGGCCGGCGATGTCGACACCGGCTTCGGCCATGACGCGCCGGGTCAGGGGGTGTATGTCGCCCGCGGCGGTCCCGGCGCTGAAGACTTCGACGCCCTGCGCGCCGCGGGCGCGCGCGAAGCCTTCGGCCATCTGGCTGCGGCACGCGTTATGGGTGCAGACGAACAGGATGCGGGTCGGTTCGTTCATGGGGCGGGGGCGTCTCCCTTGCGCCGCACCAGCGGACGCGGCTGCCGGTTGTACACGCTCGAACCCGGCGGCACCGAATGCGTCAGCCAGACGTTGCCGCCGATCTCGGAGTCCGAGCCGATGACCGTATCGCCGCCGAGAATGGTGGCGCCCGCGTAGATGACGACGTTGTCCCCGACGTCGGGATGGCGCTTGATGCCCTTCACGAGGCGGCCGTCGGCGTCCTTGGCGAAGCTGAGCGCGCCGAGGGTGACGCCCTGGTACAGCTTGACGTTGGCGCCGATCACGCAGGTCTCGCCGATCACGACCCCGGTCCCGTGGTCGATGAAGAACCCCGGGCCGATCCGGGCGCCGGGGTGGATATCGATGCCCGTCAGGGCGTGTGCGTGTTCGGACATGATGCGCGGCACCAGGGGCACGTTCTGTTCGTACAGCAGGTGCGCCAGGCGGTGCACGATGACCGCGTACACGCCCGGATAGCTGATCACCACTTCCATCGTGGAGCGGGCCGCGGGGTCGCCTTCGTAGGCCGCCATGATATCGCGCTGCAGGTAGGTTTCCTGGATCCGCGGGAGGGCCTGGACGAGCGCGGTCACCGCCCGGCGCGCCGGCGTCTCGGCGTCCCCGGGGGGCGGTGCGCCGTCGAAGGCGTACTGGTACGCGTAGGCGCGGCGGATCTGGTCCTTGAGCGTTTCGGCCACCTCCCGCAACCTGTCGCGGTAGTAGGCATCCTGCCCGTCCGCGGGAACGGCCTCGTGGCGGTGGCAGCCGGGAAACAGCACCGAGATCAGGCGGTCGAGCACGTCGTGCACGGCTTCGCGCGCCGGCAGGCTGAGGCCGGGGCGGGTATGAATGCCGAGCGGGCAGTCCCGGCAGCGACGCAGCCCGTCGGTGATGACCGGCATTAACGCGTCGGTCCAGTCTGATTCGGCATCAGGTCCGGAATGGGGGTCGGCGCTCATGGCATGACTATAGGCGGCGCCGTCGCCCCATCGCAACCGCAAAGTCGGAACGCCGCCCGCTGTCGGCCCCGATGGAGATCGTGAACAGAAAGATCGCCGGCATTCCCGGCCGCGACGCCGTGCCGGTCTAAGCCGTGTTGGCGGGTGAAGCGAGCAAGGAGCCCTGCCGCCGGCCGCGGCGGTTCATTTCGGCGATCAGGTACTGCCGGAACTGGCCCTTGGCGAGGGTCCAGCGGGGGGCGACGAGCTCGGCGGCGGGGGTGTCGGTGTTCAGGCGCATGATCGGGAGATCGGGCGGGAGGCGCGCGAGGAACTCGATCAGGATATCGGCGTAGGCGTACGCGTCGTACACGGGGAAGGGGGTTGCGCGGAACTCGCGTTCCAGCGCCGTGTCGCGGACGACGTGCAGGTTGTGGATCTTGATGCCCGAGAGCGGCAGGGCGGCCAGCGTGTCGGCCGTGCGGGCGAAGTGGGCGGCGGTCTCGCCGGGCAGGCCGAGGATGACGTGGGCGGCGACGCGCAGGCCCCGGTCGTGCAGGGCGAGGATCGCGCGGCGGCTCGCGGCCCAGTCGTGGCCGCGGTTGACGCGCGCGAGCGTGGGGTCGTGCACGGTCTGGACGCCGAGCTCGACCCAGACGTCGAGGCGGTTCCGGAGCCCGGCCAGCAGGTCGAGCGTGGCGGGCGGCAGGCAGTCGGGGCGGGTCGCGATGCTCAGCGCGTCGAAGGGATACGCGGCGAGCACGCGCTCGAACAGCGCGCGCTGGCGTGCCGGCGGCGCGAAGGTCGCGGTGTAAGCCTGCAGGTAGGCCATGAAGCGCGCGGCCCGGTAGCGCCGGCGGGCAAAGGCCAGGCCGCGGCGGATCTGCTCTTCCAGGCTGTCGCCGCCGGGCTCCTGCGTGTGCTTCGCCCGGGCGCCGTCCGCGGGGCAGAAGGTGCAGCCGCCGGCCCCGCCGGGCCGGCGGTGCGGACAACCGAGGCCGAGGTCGATCGGCACGCGCTGCAGCGGCGCGCCGTACGTTTCGATGAGGAACTGCTTGTAGGGATAAAAGGGAAGCGGGGCCCGTTCGGCCCGGCGGCGGCGTGGTGTCGGTTCGTGCTGCACGGGGTTCACATCCGGGGTTTCAGGTTGGCGGCCGGGCGCTGAATTCGCAGCCGCAATAGTCCTGCCGGTAGAGGCCGAGCCGGCGGGTCAGCTCCAGGCTGCGTTTGAACCCGTCCTGCTTCTTGAAGTCCGTTGCCAGGAAGGGCCCGAGCCGGCTGCCGATCGAGAAAATCACGGGCGCGGCCTTGTGCGGGCTGACCGTCAGGGTGGTGGTGAACCCGTCGAAGGCATGCTCCCGCGCGTAACGGGCGGCGCGCCCGAGATTGAAGGCGAAGCAGGCCTCGCAGCGCCGGCCCCGTTCCGGTTCGTCTTCCAGGCCCTGGACGGCCGCGCGCCAGGCGGCGTGATCGTACGCGTCCTCGACCAGCGGAAGCCCCTGCAGGTCGGCCAGCTTCCGCGCGGCCGCCAGCCGGCGGTCGTATTCGGCGCGGGGCGCGATGTTGGAATTGGAAAAGAACAGGGTCAACGCGTAGCCGTCCCGCAGCCGTTCGATGCAGGCGGTCGCGCACGGTCCGCAGCAGGTATGGAGGAGCAGGCGCGGCATATCCATTCGGCCTTGTCGTAGCCCCGATCGCGGCCCGTGTCGAGGCAGAAGCGGGGGTGCGGTGCTTCCGGGTTGACAGGGCGGGGTGCAGCGGCGACCCTTCCGGGCAGGATGATCGTGGACGTCGAGAAACACGGTCCGTTCCGGCTGGATCCCGGCTTTCTGGCGCCGTACCGCGAGCGGCCGGTGCCGTGGGGATTCGGGGCGCTGTCGTGGGTGACGTACAAGCGCACGTACAGCCGCGGCGGCGAGGCGTGGTGGGAGACGTGCCGCCGCGTGATCGAGGGCATGTTCACGGTTCAGCGTTTTCATTGCCTCGAAACCGGCTGCGCGTGGGACGAACGCACGGCCGCCCGCCTGGCGCAGGACGCCTACGCCCGCCTGTGGCGGTTCCAGTGGACGCCGCCGGGCCGCGGGTTGTGGATCATGGGAACCGACTTCATGTACCGGCGCGGCGGGGCGGCGCTGAACAATTGCGGGTTCGTGTCCACGCGGGACCTGGCCGCGAGCCTGAGCGACCCGTTTCTCTGGACTTTCCGCATGTCCATGCTGGGGGTCGGCGTGGGGTTCGACACCCGCGGCAGGGGGATGCTGCGCATCCGGCGGCCGGCGCGGGCGGACGACACGCACCGGATCGAAGACAGCCGCGAAGGCTGGGAAGCCGCGCTGGAGCGGCTGCTGGACGCGTACGCGGGGCGGGGCGCGCTGCCCCGGGCGTGGGATTTCTCGGCGATCCGGCCCCGGGGCACGCCGCTGAAGAGTTTCGGCGGGTACGCGAGCGGGCCCGGGCCCCTGCGGACCATGCTGGAGGCGCTGGACGGGCTGTTCGGCGCCTACGCCGGGAAGCCGGCGGACGCCCGGCTGATCGTGGACGGCATGAACATCATCGGCCGCTGCGTCGTGGCGGGCGGCATCCGGCGTTCGGCGCAAATCGCCCTGGGCGAGCCGGACGACCGCCAGTTCCTCGATCTCAAGACGGATGCGGACACGGTGCGCGCCTATCGCTGGGTCTCCAACAATTCGGTCCTGGCCGAACCCGGCATGGACTACGGGGAGGTGGTCGAACGGACTGTCCGGAACGGGGAGCCGGGCTACTTCTGGTTGGACAACGCGCGGCGCTACGGGCGCATGAAGGATCCGCCGGACGAGGCCGACGCGGAGGCCCTGGGGACGAATCCGTGCGTGGAGCAGACACTCTGGGACCGGGAGTTGTGCTGCTTGGTGGAGACCTACCCTGCGCACCATGACGGCCTGGACGATTACCTGGAGACGCTGCGGGTGGCGTACCTCTATGCCAAGACGGTGACGCTCGTGCCGACGCGGGACACGCGCACCAACGCGGTCATGCTGCGCAACCGGCGCATCGGCTGTTCCATGAGCGGCGTGGTGCAGGCGGTGCAGCGGCACGGGCTCGAGCGGTTCCGGGGCTGGTGCGAGACGGCGTACCGCCGGGTGGCGGCGCTGGACGGGGAGTATGCCGCCTGGCTGGGGGTGCCGCGTTCGATCAAGATGACCTCGGTCAAGCCCTCCGGCACGGTCAGCCTCCTGGCCGGGGCGACGCCGGGCGCGCACTGGGGCTACGCGCCGTACTACATCCGCCGCGTACGCATTGCCTCGAACCATCCCCTGGCGGAGCTGTGCCGCCGGGCCGGCTACCCCGTCGAGGAGGACGCCTATTCCGAGAACACGACGGTTGTCTCGTTTCCGGTCAAGGTGGACAACCTCGACCGCGGCTCGGCCGATGTTTCCCTCGAAGAAAAAGTCGAGCTCGCGGCGATGCTGCAGCGGGAATGGTCGGACAACCAGGTGAGCTGCACGATCGAATTCGATCCTGAGACGGAAGCGGGGGCCGTCGAGCCGGCGCTGGCCGCCAATGACCGGCGCTTGAAGGCGATCGTGTTCCTGCCGCGCCGGGGCCACGGTTACGCACAGCCCCCGTACGAGGCGATCCCGGCCGGACGTTACGAGGCCCTGACTTCGCGCGTGCGCCCGCTGCGGGGCGGCCTGGAGCACGAAGAGCAGCTCGAGGCCCGCTTTTGCGAAGGCGATACCTGCGAGCTCGAGGATACCGGCCGGCCGGGGTAATTTCGGGCTTTGGCTTCGACCGGACATCCGGTTACAGTACCCCCACGCCGGGCACCGTATCGGGGGCGCGGCGAGGAGACGCCAGGATGGAAACGCTGACGCTTGAAGGACGCCTTGTTGGGCCGGGCCGGCCGGCGTTTCTGATCGCCGAGGTCGCACAGGCCCACGACGGGTCGCTGGGCATGGCGCACGCCTATGTCGACGCCGCGGCGGATGCCGGGGCGGACGCGGTCAAGTTCCAGACGCACCTGGCCCGCTGGGAGTCCACGTACGACGAACCGTTTCGCGTGCCTTTCAGCCGCCAGGACGCGACCCGCTACGATTACTGGCGGCGCATGGAGTTCGGCGAGGACCAGTGGCGCGGCCTGATGGAGCACGCGCGGGAACGCGGGCTCGTGTTCCTGAGCTCGGTCTTCTGTCCGGAAGGCGTGGCGCTGCTGGAACGTCTCGGCGTGGCGGCCTGGAAGCTGCCCGCCGGCGAGTACCGTTCGGCGGCGCTGATCGACGCGATGGCCGCGACCGGCAAGCCGGTCCTGGTCAGTACGGGCATGAGCACGTGGGCGGACATCGCCTTCGCCGCGGAGCGGGTCCGGGCGGCCGGGGCGCCCCTGGCGCTGATGCAGGCCACGAGCCGGTACCCCGCGCGGCTGGAGGACGTCGGGCTCAACGTGCTCGACGCCTTGCGCGCCGAGTACGATTGCCCGGTCGGGCTCAGCGATCATTCCGGGAGCCCTTATCCCGGCCTGGCCGCCCTGGCGCGCGGCGCGGACGCGCTGGAAGTACACGTCGTGTTCGACCGGCGCCAGTTCGGGCCGGACGTTTCCGCGTCGCTGACGTTCGAAGAGCTGCGCCTGCTGGCTGGCGGGCGGGACGCATTTGCGGTGCTGGACGCGCATCCCGTGGACAAGGACGCCATGGCCGCCGGGCTGGACGCGATGCGGGCGGCGTTTTCGAAGAGCCTGGCGCCGAAAGAGCCGTTGCCGGCCGGGACGGTGCTGACGGCGGACATGCTCACCGGCAAGAAACCCGGTACGGGCATACCGGAGTCGGAAGCGGGGCGGCTGGCCGGGCGGAAGCTGCTCCGGGACGTGGTGCCGGAACGGCTGTTGCGCCGGGAGGACGTGGAAGACGGCCCGGACGGGCCGGGGGGCGGAGATGCCTGAGCGCAAGATCTGCGTGGTGGTTCACAGCCGCGCCAACTACGGGCGCATCAAGAGCGTCATGCAGGCGGTGCGCGCGCAGCCGGCGTGCCGCCTCCAGGTCGTGGTCGGCGCCTCCGCGCTGCTGCACCGCTTCGGCCAGGTGGACCGCGTGATGCGCGAGGACGGTTTCGAGCCGGACGCGAAGATCTACTCCATCCTGGAAGGCGAGAACCCGGTGACGATGGCCAAGTCGACGGGTATCGCCATTACCGAGCTGGCCACGCAGTTCGAGCACCTGCGGCCGGACGTGGTGCTGACCGTGGCGGACCGTTTCGAGACCATCGCGACGGCCATTGCGGCCTGTTACATGAACATCCCCCTGGCGCACACGCAGGGCGGGGAGGAAACCGGCTCGATCGACGAAAGCGTGCGGCACGCCGTGACGAAGCTGGCGCACCTGCATTTTCCCGCCACGCGCCGGGCGGCCGACACGCTGGTGCGCATGGGCGAAGATCCCGCGACGGTGCACTGCGTGGGGTGCCCGTCCATCGACGCGATCGCGGACCTGGATCTCGCGCTGCCGGCGGACCTGTTTCAACGCTATGCGGGGGTGGGCGCGGCGCTCGATCCGGCGCGGCCCTACCTGCTGGTGGTGCAGCATCCGGTGACGACGGAGTACGGCCGCGGGCGGAATCAGATCGAAGCGACGCTGGAGGCCGTGGCCTCCCTGGGGCTGCAGACGGTCTGGCTCTGGCCGAACGTGGACGCGGGCTCGGAGGATATCGCCAAGGGGCTCCGGGTTTACCGCGAAACGCGCGGTTCGGACAGCATACATTTCTTTATCAATTTCTCGGTCGAAGACTACGCCCGCGTGCTGTACAACGCGGCCTGCGTTGTGGGCAATTCGAGTTCCGCCCTGCGCGAAGGCGCGTTCCTGGGCGTGCCGGCGGTGAATATCGGCACGCGCCAGCAGGGCCGCGAGCGCGGCCCGAACGTGACGGACGCCGGTTACGAGGCGGAGGCGATCCGGGGGGCCGTCCGGCGCCAGCTCGAACACGGCCGCTATCCGCGCTCGACCCTGTTCGGGGACGGCGGCGCGGGCGGGCGGATCGCGGAGATCCTGGCGACGGCGGAGGTGAAGATTCAGAAACGGCTGGCGTACGAGGCGGACCGGTAGCCGCGTGACGGAGCGGCGGCGTGGCGGGTGCTGGAGCGGGAGCGGGAGGGATCGTCACATGCGCAGGGTGAAAACGCTGGGCGTTATTACCGCACGGGGCGGGAGCCGGGGCATACCGGACAAGAACATCGTCCCGCTGTGCGGCAAGCCGCTGATCGCCTATACCATTGAGAGCGCGCGGGCGGCGGCCCGCCTGGACCGCTGCATCGTCAGCACCGATTCCGAAAAGATTGCCGCGGTGTGCCGGGACTGCGGCGCGGACGTCCCGTTCCTGCGGCCGGCCGGGCTGGCCCGCGACGACAGCCGGTCGATCGACGCGGTGCTGCATGCCCTGGACGCCGTGGAGACGGCCTACGACGCGGTCATGGTCCTGCAGCCGACCAGCCCGCTGCGGACGGCGGCGGATATCGACGCGGCGGTGGCCCTGCTCGAGGCGCATCCGGATGCCGACGCGGTCATCAGCGTGGTCGACGTGGACGATCATCATCCCGCCCGCATGAAGCGGATCGAGGCCGGGTTTCTGGTCGATCCGCCCTTCGCCGAGGCGGTCGAGAACCAGCCGCGCCAGGAGCTGCCGCGCCTCTATCTCCGCAACGGGGCCGTCTATCTGACGCGCGTGCCGGTGCTGCGGGAAACGCGCCTGTTCAAGGGGCGCCGCTGCCTGGCGTACGAGATGCCCGCGGAGCGTTCGGTGAATATCGACAGCCTGCTGCAGCTCCACGTGGCGGAAGCGCTCCTGCGGGGAGGCCCGGCGGCCGGGCCGGGGGAGGCGTAGGCGTGCCGGGCCTGTTCGTAGCGCTGGGCGAGGGACGCGAGGCGGCGTATGCCGCGGGCCTCGCGCGGCTGTGCCGGCACGGCGCGTACCGGGCCGAGCGGTTCGAGGAGACGGGCTTCCGGCTGGCGCGGGTGACCGGCCCGGCCTGCGGCCACGCCGCCTATGCGGGCGACGGGGCGTTGCGGGTGTGGCTGTACGGCGCAGTGGATACGCCGCCCGGGACCGACGCGGCGGCGCACGTGGCGCGGCTGTATCGCGAGGCCGGCGATGCCTGGGTGGACCGGGTCAACGGCGAGTTCAACGCCGTCATCTGGGAAGCGAAAGCCGGCCGGCTGACCCTGGCCAACGACCGGTTCGGCCTGCGCCCCTGGTACGTGCGGGAGGCGGACGGGCTCTGCGTTCTGGCTCCGGAAGTCAAGGGGCTGCTGCCGTTCCTGGACGGCGGGCCGCGGCCGGACGAGCCGAGCGCCGCCGGGTTCCTGGCGTTCAACAAGATGCGGCTCGGCGACCGTACGCCCGTGGACGGCGTGACGGTGCTTCCGGCCGCTTCGCTCTGGACGCGGGAGGAGCCCGGCGGACGGACGGCGCGGCGGACCTACTGGACGTTCCGGTACAGCGACGCGCGCACGGACGAGGCGGTCGGCGACACCGTCGTGGCGGACCTGGTGTCCTGCTACCGGGACGCGATGCGGCGCCGCAGTGCCGGCGCCGGCCGTGGACGTACGGGGTTGTCCTTGAGCGGCGGCCTGGATTCCCGTTCGATGGCGGCGGCGCTCGAGCCGGACGCGCGGGCGCGCATGACCGCGCATACCTACGGCCTGACGGACTCGGACGAGGTCCGGCTGGCCGTCGCGACGGCGCAGGCGGCGGGGATGCCCCACGTCGT
>JAFGIZ010000059.1 GCA_016929365.1 Lentisphaerota bacterium | reverse complement strand
GGATAGGAGACGCCGTTGAACTTCGTGGTGTGGCGGCGGTTCCAGAGGGGGTGCAGCGCGTGCCGCGCGCCGGAGCGGTCCCAGGCGCCGCAGGCCTTCGGCACGACGGTATACGCGCAGCGGGTGCCCGTGAAGCCCGCGGTCTTGGAGAAGCTGCGGAATTCGACGGCCACGTCGCGGGCGCCGTCGATCTCGAAGATGCTGTGGGGCAGCGCGTCGTCGCGGATAAAAGCCTCGTAGGCCGCGTCGAACAGGATCAGCGCCTTGTGTTCCCGCGCGTAGCGGACCCACTGTTCCAGGCGCGCGGCGTCGGCGACGGCGCCGGTGGGATTGTTGGGGAAGCAGAGGTAGACCAGGTCCGCGGCGCGGTCGGGGACGTCCGGCACGTAGCCGTTGTCGGCCGTGGCGGGCAGGTAGACGAGCCTTTCGTAGCGGCCGTCGCGGAAGGGGCCGGTGCGGCCGGCCATGACGTTGGTATCGACGTAGACGGGATAGACGGGGTCCGGCACGGCGACGACGGCGCCGGGATCGAACAGCTCCTGGATATTGGCCGTATCGCACTTCGCGCCGTCGCTGACGAAGATTTCGTCCGGCTCGATCTCCGCGCCGCGGGCGCGGTAGTCGTGCTCGGCGATCGCTTCCCGGAGAAACGGGTATCCCTGTTCCGGGCCGTAACCGCGGAAGGTGGGTTCGGCGCCCATTTCGTCCACCGCCGCGTGCAGGGCGGCGACGCAGGCCGGCGGCAGGGGGCGGGTCACGTCCCCGATGCCGAGCTTGATGATCTCGCGGTCCGGGTGTTTGGCGCGGAAGGCGTCCACGCGTCTGGCGATGTCGGAGAAAAGGTAGGAGGACTGCAGCTTGAGGTAATGTTCGTTGATCCTGATCATGCTTCCTGTCCTGTCTGTTCCGTTCCGGGGTTGGGGGGGCGCGCGTCCACCGGATCGAGCACCCAGCGCTTGTTGAACCAGAACCACTGGCCCGGTTCGCGCCGGATCGCGTTTTCGACCACGGCGAGCGTTGCCAGCGTCATTCTGCGCAGATCGGTTTGCTTGTCCAGCGTTTTGTCCGGGCGGATCGGTTCCGCCATGACGACCTTGTGGCGGGTCCAGCCGACGCGTGTGAGGATGCAGGGAAAGATCGGCACGTCCGCGTGGCGCGCGAAGAGCGCCATGCCCGCGCCGAGGTTCGCCGCGCCGCCGAGGAAGGGGACGCGCAGGGCGGGGGTGCGCATGCGGACGTCGGGCAGGATGGCCAGGAATCCGCCCCCGCGCAGCCGGCGGATGACGGTGCGCAGGGCGCCGCTGCCGCGCAGGACGACGTCGATGCCGGGGGCGCTGCGGAGGCGCTCGAGGTAGGCGTTGACCAGGGGGTTGCGCTGGGGCGCGGCGAGGGTAAAAATCGGGAGTCCGTTCAGGCGGCAGACCGCGCCGGCCAGCTCCCAGGCGCCCATGTGCGGCACGGCCAGGATGGCGCCGCGCCCCGTTGCGGCGTGCGCCCGGAGGCGCGCCACGACGTCGCGGTAGGGAGGGACGAACAGGGCGTCGGCCCGTTTGCGGGTCAGGCGGTCCATGCGGATCATATCGACCCCGCTGAAAACGATGGTGCGCCAGGATTCCCAGGCGGCGGCGTTGACCGCGCGGGCGTCCAGCCGGTCGCCGAACACGCTCCGGATGCGGCGCCGGGCTTCCTGCACGCGGGCGGGCATGAGGCCGTAGGCGAGGCGGGCGTGGCACCACGCGAACGCGAGCGCGGCGCGGTAGGGCAGGGTCCGGATGACCGCGGCGAACAGGCGCAGGACGAGATATTCCAGCACGTGCCTGGGGCGTGGGGCGGGGGCGCGGGTCACGGTATGCTGTCTCCGCGGATCAGGCGCATCAGCGAGCCGTAGCGCATGTCGATGGCGTGGGCGGGGCAGATCTCGTGGCAGCAGCAGCAGGCGATGCAGCGGGCGGGGTCGAGCACCGGGCGGTCGGCGCCGCCGGGGAGGGTGAGCGCGTGGACGGGGCAGGTCGCCACGCAGCGGCCGCAGCGGATGCAGGCGTCGTTGATGGCGGGCCGGATGCGCAGGAGCGGGGCGAGCAGGCGGACCAGCGGGCGCGGTATGTAACGGGCGGGCGTGGTGCGGGGCAGGGTGAAGGCGGCCGGGGCGAAGTCGTCGGGATCGGCGCCGGTGACGGCGATCTCCGGGAGCCCGGCCCCGCCGTCGAGGCCGGCCAGGGCCTTGAGGTAGGGCACGCGGCGGGGTGGGATATTGAGAATACGGCAAAGCGCGATATCGAGGGCGGCCGCGTCGGTCGACGCGGCCAGGAAGCCCAGCTCGATGGGCCGGCCGCCGGCGGGGCCGTCCCCGTGCATGCCGACCACCGCGTCGGCGAGGGTGAGCTGCGGGGGGCAGGCGCGGTAGATACGGGCCATGAGCCGGCCGTAATCGTCCGGGCGGGGGTACTCGCTGTGGAGGATCGTCTTCTGGACGCCCGGCACGGCGCCGTACATGTTCTTGACGCCCGCCGTGAGGACGGTGAGAACGTGGGTTTTGACCTTGGGGAGGTTGATGACCGTGTCCGCGTCGAGCACGGGGGCGGCGAGACTGAAGCGGCAGCCCTCCGCGTCGAACGTGCGCGACCCGGCTTTCTCGAAACCGATCAGCTCCACGTCTTCTTCGCGGCAGACCGCGCGGTAGCCGGTCTTGTCCCAGACGCTCTCGAGCTTGACGACGCTGGCGGGGCTGTCGCCGACGACGATGCGCGCGCCGGTCGGCTTGAGCAGGCGGATCAGGGCGCGGGCCAGCTCGGGGTGGGTGGTGACCGCCTGGGCGGGCGGCCGGTCGCTGAGCAGGTTGGGTTTGAGCAGGACCGTGCGCCCGGGACCGGCGAACGCCTCGATGCCGCCCAGGGGCGCCAGGGCGCGGGTTACGGCGCGGGACAGCGTTTCGGGATCGTAGGTTCCGCACGGAACCAGGGATACGGTGACGGGTTCGGCCATGGCGGGTAGAGCATCCCGCAGATCGGGCGCGGGGCGCAAGGCGGAAGTGGGAGTATGGTGGCCAGGGGGTCTGCCGTCTGCCGTCTGCGGGGCGTGTGGGGGTGCGGGGGGGATTTTTGACAGGATTAACAGGATTGACAGGATGGGGGACTGACCCCCTGCAGATGGCCGTCTACGGTCTGCAGTCTGCCGTCTGCATCCGCCGGCCGGGCGCGGCGGCGGCGCGCCGCCTGAGGTTGGCGTACTCGAAGATATGGGCCAGGCAGGCGGAGATATCGTCCACTTCCGTGATCTCGGGCTTGTGGTCGAAGCGGAAGCGGATGACGACGCGCTTGCCGTTCGCCGCCCGCACCCGCACCCGTTCCACGGGATCGAGCGTCAGGGGATCGGCGGCTTCCGCCGCCGCGCCGCCGGCGGCGCCGATGAGCACTTCATCCTCCTCGTACCACGCTTCGACGAACTGGAGCCGGGCCTGGCGGCGGACCATGCGCAGGATATCGTCGATTTCCACGGGCGCGTCGGGAGGCGTAAGCGCGGTAATGGCGTAGCGCCCCAGCGCGTGCAGGGCGGCGTTGCGGGCCCGGCGGGCGAGCATGGCCCGGGCCGCTTCCGGTCGGCGCAGGTAGCCCGCGCGCCAGCACACGGCGGCGATGGTCGCCAGGTACACCGCGTAAGGCGCCGCCGCGAGGGGCGCCTCCGGCGGGATGAAATGCTGGACCACGGCCCCGAGCGCGAAGACGAACGCGACCCCGTAGAGGAGCAGGACCGTTTCGCGCTGC
>JAFGIZ010000058.1 GCA_016929365.1 Lentisphaerota bacterium | reverse complement strand
TCCCCCGCCTGCTCACGCTGTCTGGCCTTCTGGAGCAGCGGATCCGCCATGTCACGGCGGTCCAGCCAGCCGACCTCGCGGCCGCAACCGGCCAGCAATACCGCCAGGAGCAGTCCCCAACGCCCCGCCCCCGCCGTTATCCATCCTGACCGACTGTTTCGTCTCGGCATCATCTTTGTGTCCTTACCCGACCAGCCGCATCCTAGAAAGCCGGACGCCCCAGATCAAGCAGATGCGTCAGCCCGCGTCCCGGCCCGCACCCGTCCGTCCGGCCCCGTCCCTGCACCCGACACTCCGTTATATTCACGTTGACACTCCGCCGGGCGCTCTGTTATGCGAAAGGAGGACTGACGCACCTGCCATATCCGAACCTTAAGGAGAGACCTTATGATTCGTCCTGTTACGCTGTTCACCGGACAGTTCGCCGACCTGCCCCTCGAAGAACTTGCGCCCATGGCCGCCGAATGGGGTTACGACGGTCTCGAGCTCGCCTGCTGGGGCGACCACGTCGACGTCCCGCGCGCCGCGCGCAGCAAGACCTATGCCCGCAGCCGCAAGGAAATCCTGGCCCGGCACGGCCTCAGCGTCTACGCCATCTCGAACCATCTCGCCGGCCAGCTGGTCTGCGACCCGAATGATGATGCGCGGTCCGACGCTTTTGCCCCTGCATCCTGCAAGGGCAAGCCCGAAGCCAAGCGCAAGTGGGCCGTCAAGGCGATGAAGGACACTGCGCGCGCCGCCCGCAATATCGGCGTTAAGGTCGTCAACGGATTCACCGGTTCCCCGATCTGGCATCTCCTCTACAGTTTTCCGCCCGTCAGCGATGCCATGATCGAAAACGGGTATGAGCGCTTCGCCAAGCTCTGGAAACCCATTCTCGACGTATACGACGACTGCGGCGTGCGCTTCGCGCTGGAAGTGCACCCCACGGAAATCGCCTTCGATATACGCACCGCGCGCCGTGCCCTCGATGCACTCCGCCACCGCAAGGCTTTCGGCTTCAACTTCGACCCGAGCCACCTGCACTGGCAAATGGTCGACCCGGTGCGGTTTCTCAAGGCTTTTCCCGACCGCGTCTATCACGTGCACGTCAAGGACGCGGCCCTGACGCTTGACGGGGAGTCCGGCATTCTCAGCTCCCATCTTAATTTCGGCGTCCCGGGACGCGGATGGGATTTTCGCAGTCCCGGGCGCGGCGGCATCGATTTTGAAGAAATCGTGCGCGCCCTCGACGCGCTCGGATACGACGGCCCGCTCTCCGTTGAGTGGGAAGACGCGATGATGGACCGCGCCTTCGGGGCGGCCGAGGCCTGCGCCTTCACCAAGGGACTCCAGTTTCCCGCCTCCGACCGCGTCTTCGACGAGGCGTTCGGCGACTGACGGCCCTCTCTACAACGCGCCCGTTTCGCGTTCCAGCACGCGGCGCCAGACGTGGTATGCCGCGCCGTACGCCTCGCGCGCCGCGTCCGGCGCCGCGATCCGCGCGACGCGCCGCAAGCCCCGCATCGCTTCCCCTGCCCCCGCGTAGAGCCCCGCCCCGAGTCCCGCCCCGCGTGCCGCGCCCTGCGAACCGTCCGTCTCGTAAAGCTCCACCGCGGCGCCGCTTACGGCCGCAAATGCTTCCGCAAACAGCGGACTCAAAAACAGGTTGGCGTGCCCGGCCCGCACCGTCGACACCGAGAGTCCCATTGCCCGCATGATGTCCAGGCCGTAGCGCAATGCAAATACCACCCCTTCCTGGGCCGCCCGGAAGAGATGCCCCCGCGTATGCCGGTTCAAATCGAGACCGTGCACCGACGCACCCGGCTGCGCGTTCTCCAGAGTCCGCTCGGCCCCGTTTCCGTACGGCAGCACCGTCAACCCGTCCGCGCCCGCCGGCGTCTCCGACGCGGCCGCGTTCAGGCTCCCGTAGTCCGCACCGCCGCCGACCTGCTCCCGCAACCAACGATTCAGGATGCCCGCCCCGTTCAGGCAAAGCAGCACGCCGTAACGCGGGCAAGCCGCCTGGTGATTGACGTGTACGAATACGTTCACGCGCGAGCGCGGATCATGAACCGCCCTGTCGACGATACCGTACACGACGCCCGAGGTTCCCGCCGTCACCGCCGCCTCGCCGGGTTCCAGTACGTTCAGCGACAGGGCGTTGTTCGGCTGGTCCCCCCCGCGATAGGTTACCGGTATCCCCGGCCGCAACCCCAGGGCATCGGCCGCTTCCGCCGTCAGGCGTCCCTGCTCCCCGAACGTCGGCACGATCTCCGCCAGCAGCCCCGGATCAATACCGTACTGCTCAAGCAGAAAACCGGCCGGCGCTTCATCCGTGAACGCCCACAAGATCCCTTCCGACAGGCCCGACCGCGTTGTGCACGCCCGCCCGGTCATCCGCCAGGCGGTGTAATCGCCCGGAAGCAGAACCGTCCGGATCCGCGCATATACCTCCGGCTCGTTGTCCTTTACCCACTTCAGCTTCGACGCCGTGAAATTGCCCGGCAGGTTCAAGAGGCGACGCAGACACTGCTCCCGCCCCAGTGCTTCCGCCGCGCGCCGTCCCGTCTCAACCGCCCGGCTGTCGCACCACAGGATCGCCGGCCTGAGAACCCGGCCGCGCGCGTCCAGCGCCACCAGCCCGTGCATCTGGTAAGACAGCCCCACCGCCTCAACCGTGCCCGGGTCACAGACGCCCTTACGGATCAGCTCCCGCGTCCCGCGGCAGGCATGCGTCCACCAGACTTCGGGATCCTGCTCCGCCCAGCCCGGCCGCGGCGCGTCGATCCGCAGTTCGTCCCGCGGCGAAACCGCCGAACCCAGGGCCCGCCCCGTTTCCGTCTCGAGCGCCGTAACCTTGACCGACGAGGTTCCAATATCATACCCCAGCAGCGTCATCGCGCCCCCCTCCAAGCACCGCGCCGCGCACGGAATCCGCCACGCTGTACATGACCGGCACCAGCACCAGCGTCAGGACGGTGGCCAGCGCCAGGCCGAAAATAACCGCTACCGCCATGGGCGCCCACCACGCGCTCGACTCCGCGCCGGCAATCAACTTCCACGGCCAGCTGTGAATCTCCACGCTGTACCCCACCGCCATGGGAATCAGCCCCAGAATGGTCGTGATCGCGGTCAGAAGCACGGGCCGCAGGCGCAGTTTCCCCGCGGCCACGGAGGCCTCGTTGGCGTCCAGGCCCTC
>JAFGIZ010000057.1 GCA_016929365.1 Lentisphaerota bacterium | reverse complement strand
TCCCGTCCTCCCAGTAGAAGTCCGGGAGGTCCAGCGCTTCAGGAAACGCGCTGTGGAGGATCACGGCCAGGTCGGGCACGAACCGCCGGACCAGGGCGATGGCCTCCCGCGCGTGTTCGGAACAGGCCCAGTATCCGTTGTTGCTGAACCAGAACAGCCCGGGCCGCATGCGCGGTCCCGGCGGCAACCGCTCGGTCGGCAGCCGGGCGAGAAACCCCTCCGGACCGCGATCGGGCACGACCTCGCCCGGCCGATCCGCGGGCGCGATGCGGATGCGCGCCCGGAACCGGTCCCCGTACCCGTCCCGGGCCGCCCTGAACCGGAACAGCAGGACATCATCTCCCGCGAGCGCGACGGTCTGCTCCACGCGCACGGTTTCGTCCGAGTGCCAGCTCGAAGGGATGCGAATATCCCGCTTCAGGGTGCGGCTGTCCCACGTTGCGCCGGGGCTGAGCACCGTCAGCATCAGATAGCCGCCGTCGCCGCCGCGCACATCCCGGCCGACGTTGCGCAGGTCCGCGAGCACCGCGTAGCTTCCGCCGGTCGGACAGCGCCAGCCGGCCAGGAGATCCCCCTGCCCCGCGGCGGCCGCGCCGTCGGCTTCCGGCATAGCGCTGATCTCCATCTCGTCCCCGTCGCCGACCGCTTCCAGCCGGGGGATTTCCCCGGGGACCGACTGCCACCCCTGCGCCCGGTCCGGGTGCGCAACGAGGCGCAGTTCCGTGTAGTCGGCCGTTTTGAATTCGCGGCGCTCCGCCCGCCAGAACGTCCAGCCGTCCGGCCCGGCCGCCGCGCTCGACGCCACCGCCGTCCCAACCCCAAAAAGAACCCACCGCCGCAGATAAGCTGTCATGCGCAAACTCCTTTGTACTCGCTCTTGCACGAGACAAACATTGTGTTATTCTCGTGTGGCGGAAAAAGCAAGGAGAAAGACAATGTCGTATCGACGGCAACAGTTAAGGGCGTATACGGGATGGCTCGGGGTTGGGGTGTTGTGTGTGATGATCCAGGCGGCGGTCGGATCTGTCTCCAACGGGGGGCGCGTCGCCGTCCCGGATGCCGGGGCGGCCGCATTCGAGGCCGAGCCGCGGCTGCCGTTCGGGTGCTGCTTTGTCGAGGGGGAGCCGATCGCGCTTCCTTATGCGGTTGCTTTTTCGGGCGACACCGCGCGTGCCTTCGTGTTCAGCGGGGTGCGAACGGGGACAGACCCTATGCCGGTCCGCTCAACCGCGGCAGTGGCGGCATTAGACGGTCACCTCGACCTGCGCAGACTCGACCGTCAGCGGCATGCCTTTGTCGGCCCGGACGTCCAGACAGAGATGAATGGCTTCCTGTATGTTGCGGAGCGCCTCCGGTTTGGTGAGGCCTTGACTGACACATCCCGGAATGGACGGACATTCCGCGATCCAAACGCCATCCTCGTCGCGGTCTAAGGTCACTGTAAACTTCATAAAGAGGAACTCAAAGCGCACCGGCGCACATTGGCCCCCCTCTGGCGAGCGCTGTCCTTTATACACAAAACCCGGGACGGGGCCACGCTGGGCTCATGGTGGTTGCGTGGGTAGCTCGCGCCTTCTTCAAGTCTTGTGGCATGTTGCGCATGGAATCGGTTTAGTCCACGACAAAGTTGACGGAATAGTTGGGACGGGATAGTTCACGACAACGTTCACGAGGTGGGTGCTCTTGCTGAGCATAGCTGAGGGGCCTGATGGCCGATGCGGCAGCACTGAAACTGCACCGTGAACATTGTCGTGAACTATCTCGGAAACCTACCTCGTGGTCTTTGTCGTGAACGACTCCGATTAGGGTTAGTGACATAGCCAGCCTATTCACCTCTGGAATGGCGTAAGAAGAACCTACCCAACTGCCATGCGCCCGGCCGCGCTACTGGCAAGCTGTTCGGCTTGCTTCTATGTGCGTAGAAAGATCTGCGTATAAAAGACAGGGCGAGCGTGCAGGGATGGGGGAGACAACGAGACTAACGCTCTGCGCCTTCCATAGGGAAAGACCATGGCCGGAGGCACGGAGCGCCAAGAAAAGAGCTTGCAAAACGCGACACCGGCTGATATAAGACAAACAATGTTTCGGTATGTTGCCGCGTCAGTCTGTCATTGGCGCGGGAGGCCATGCGGTGAGGAATGCAACAGGAGGGTGATGCGATGAAGGTGTGGAAGACGACCATGACGGTGCTGGCGATGGCGGGAATTCTGGCCGGCGGGTCCGCCACGGCGCGGGCGGAGCTGATCAGCCTGTTCACGTTCGACGACGATTCCACGATCCAGACCAACGCCGTAGCCGGCGCCTACAACGGCAGCCTGGTCAACGGTCCGACCAACGTGGCCGGCGTCTGCGGCCAGGCGCTGGACTTCGTGGCGGCGTCAAGTCAGTACATGGACATGGACCAGGACACGACCCACGTGACGCGGCCCAATACCACGGACGGGGCCGGGGGCCTCTACGGCGGCTCGGTGTCGTTCTGGATCAAGACCGACCAGCTGGCGCAGGCGAAGATCTTCTCGGCGCGCAGCCCGGCTAATTACTTTGGGTTTCTCCTGAACAGCGATGCTCCGGACAAGATCCGCTTCTATCTGCGCGAGAACGGCGCAGAGGCGCTCCGGGCGTACATGGGAGCCGACAACACGTGGCGTAACGGGTCCTGGCATCATATCCTGTGTAGTTGGACCAATACCACCGGCGTTGCCGACACGGGCGTGGTGGCGTTCTACCTCGACGGGGAAGCCAAGGCTGTGACGTACGCGGAGAACGATCACACGTCGGCTACAACGTTGGGAGCATGGAACAGTGCCGCCGGCGAACGCATGAAAATCGGGGCGTTCCGGGACGGCACGCAGACTTTCCTGATCCTGAAGGCCGTCTATGCCGGTGGCCCGGGCACGTCGGACCAGACCGGCGACGGGGCCACCTGGGTCTATACCTCCGGCTTGCCGCCGCTGAGCAATGTCGTGGGCACGGTGATCAACGACGGCGGGGCCATAGTCATGGACGCGTCCGGCAACGGCGTGCGCAAGGTGGGCGGGGCGCTGCTGAGCCTGCTGCGCTTCGACGGCGACGCCGACAACGCCGTGGCGGGCGCGCCGGGCGGCTCGATCTCGAACGGCGCCGGTTTCGTGACCGGCAAGATCGGCCAGGCGTTGAACTTTGACGGCGTCAACCAGTACGTGGACATGGTCAACGGGGCGCGGCCCAACAGCGTGGACGGCGGCATCTGGAGCGGCAGTATCGGGATGTGGATCCGGTCGACGTCTGCAGAGTCCGACTGCATCTTCTCCGTCATGTCGGGCAACACGTCTTACATGAGCATCGAGCTGAATCAGGCCAACAACCTCTTCGACGGCACCTGTCGGTTTTACTTGCGTATGCAAGAGCCTGGAGCCGCCACGGAGCTGAAGTCGTGGCTGAATGCAGATTTGGGGGTGTGGCGAGGCGGAGAGTGGCATCATGTGCTGTGGGCCTGGCACGCCACGGAGGGCGCGGCGGGAACCGGCGGGATCGCTCTCTATATTGACGGGGTGATCCGAACGATCGCCACGCCCGACAATACGCATACAGCGGACCGCATCATCGACAATTGGAGCGCGATTGCCGACCGGCGCATGAAGATCGGGACCAGGCGGCAGGCCGACTGGAGTTTCTACACCGGAGACATGGATGACCTTGCTTCCTGGGGCGTCGAGCTGACGGCGATCGAGGCCAAGGCGCTGTACGAGCTGGGCAACGAGCTGGGCTACGATGCCGTGGATTCGCAGGTGGTGCTGGATGTCTTCGCGCAGGGGCCGGGCGGAATCGGGTACACGAGCGACACCCGGGCATGGGAGTACCGCGGCGGCTTGCCGGGTACCCCGGGCGAGCTGAACGGTCTGACCCTGGTTCTTGACGCCGGCGGCAACGGCGTGGCCGGCCTGCCGCAGGGAACGATTATCCTGCTGCGGTAGGGCCGGGGGGCCATCGTCGTCCGGGCACTCCGTCATGCCGGACCGACACGCCCACGCGCTTCCGAATTCGCGGCGCGCCCGATGCCGAGAGCGGCTGGCCGGCATCCTGTCCCGCCGGGAGACCCTGCGGGCGGCCATGCAGAGCATGGAGAACGACTAGACCGGTTTATCCAGGCGTTTGGCGTCGTCCAGATCCTCCGCCCGGAAAAGAACCGTGCCGATCTGCCGGGGCCCCAGCGCCACGCTGACCCAGCCGTCGTCGTCGGGGACGAGATCGGCGAGCGGGAGCTCCTCGAGGGTCGCGGTTTTGATCTCACGCCAGGCGCCGGCGGCGGTGTCCGGGAGGACGAACTCGGCGGCCGTGCGCTCGGTCGGGGACTGTGCGGCGGGCTGACCGCGGCGCCCGCCGTTGAACCGCAGGCGCGTTGTAACGGCGCCGTCGTGGGCGTTGAAAAGGCGCACGACCCAGCCGGATTCGTCTTCGCTGCGCTTGACGGCCGAGAGCTGAACGCACGGGTTGTCGATCTCCAGGAAGCTGCGCTCCTTCGGCGCGTGGCCGTGCTGCGTCGGACCGGTCTGCGCGGCGACGAAGGGCAGGTTGAACCGGTCGGCCAGACGCCATAGGCCGGCCGCGGACCAGTCGCCGGCGTGCGGGGCGATACCGTAGCGGAAGGTATGGCGGCCGGGGCACTGCCCGCCGTGATCGGTGCGGGTGTAATCGGTGCGGTCGTCCATGGCGCAGAGCTTCATCGGGAAGCAGCGCAGGAGCGTCAGGTTCAACGTGCGGCGCGGATCGTCGTTGCCGGTATAGGCCTTGAGCCCCTGGTTCAGCAGGCCCAGGCCGTGCGTGCCGTCGCTGATGTCGATGAAGGAATTCATGGGCTGCTCGCTCTGCGGCTTCTCGTAGTAGAGCGTGTGGTCGGGGGTCAGCAGGGAGCGCGCGATGATATCGAATTGACCCTGCACGTCAACCGTGTCGCTTGCGATGTCGCTGGGGAAGCAGACCTGCAGGTAATGGTTCTCGACCGTATTGTCCACTTCGGTTTCAATTTCGACCCAGGGTTGCCCGCGGCGCAGGGTGACCGTGTTGACGAGGGGGTAGGGCTTGAGATGCGGGCTGCGGGCCGTGTCGTTGTCGATGCTGGACTCGGGCAGGGCCCAGTCGAGTTCAACCCGGAACACGGTTTCCAGGGCGCCGTCGCGAAGCAGCGACACGCGCGCGGTCTCGTTGAGCGTCGTATAGACGGCTTCCTGTTCCGTCGGCGTGTGGATCCACGGATCGCCGGTCTCGCTGGAATCCCGGAAATAGCCCAGCCCGCGGTGCCGCCTGCCGGTGCGGCGGTCCGTGACGTCCAGGGTGCCGTTGGCGTTGATCGCGACTTCCAGCAGCGCGTTGGCCATGGACTGGGGGCCGGTCAGCATGGACTCGGGCTGCCGGCCGGTGGTGACCTTCGGAACCTTGCGGACCGGCGACACCTTGAAGGCGCGGTAGCCCAGCGACGGCACTTCGGGCAGGGCCATGCAGAGGCGGTAGCGGACCGACGGTATGACGTTGACCACGTCGCTGCAATGGGTATAGAGCGGTTTGACCGTCGTGTCCACGGCCGAGACCTGGCAAGCGACGGTCCCGCCGGCGGAATCCTGCACGGCGATGTCGTCGCACGCCCACGCCGCGGGCACGTCGAGCACGGCGGACATCACTTCGCCGCGCGCGAAGGCCGCGGGGTTGAAGACGACGACGGCTACGTCGTCGGGCTCCCAATCCTTGAAATCGATGGAGCGGCAGATCTCCATCATACCCTGTTCGGTCAGGCAGTTCCCGATCTCCCGGGCCTGGCGGTAGCGGTACATCATGTCGTCGTGCACCGCGTCGCGCGCGCACCCGGCGATACTGTCATGACCGTGGTTCTGCAACAGCCAGTTATAAGCCGTGTGGATGTAACGCTGCGGGTACTCCGTGCCCAGCAGCGCGGCAATCACCGAGAGCGGCTCGGCGTAGTGGGCCAGGTCGCGCTCGGTCGCGAAATTTTCCTGCTTGATATAGGTGCGGGCCGAGATGATCCAGCCGATCAGCTCGCTGGAGCTGCCGGGGGCGGCGGGATGATGCATCTCGCCCGTAACGACGGGCAGATCGGGCGGGACGCCGGCCAGGACACCGTCCTGCCAGGCCGTGACGGTGCTGTGGAACACATCGGCTTCGTCGCCGAGCGCCTTGTCGCAATCCTCCATCATCCGGATCTCGCGCACGTCGGGCGAGGAGCTGTCGTGGCCGCTGGACCAGAAACGGTGCGGGGTGGTCCAGTGGCCGGTCTGCTCGTCGATGGCCGTGCGGGCCTGGTCCGGTATCCGTCCGGCATGGTACGCAAAGCGGGGATGGATATAGCCGCCGTCGAGGGTTTCGTCGGGTTCGTTCATGAGGCGGAACGGCCCGCCGATTTGCGTCCAGTCGTAGTGCCGGCGTGCGACGGTGTCCAGGTTCCAGAACGCGGCGCGCTGGATCAGGTACCAGACGTTGTAGCGCGGACGCGGCGCGAGGCGCGAGACCAGGATGCGGGTGCCGTCGGGCCCCTGCCACCAGTACTCCGACCTGCCTTTCGCTTCCAGGGTGTTGGTGCCGCGGTAGAAGGACATCATGTTGATCCCGAAGCCGGTGTAAATCTGGGGCATCTGCGAGATCTGGCCCCACGAGAAGGGCGAGTAGCCGGTCTTGGATACCGCGCCGAAACGTCTGGCCATCCGATGGCCCAGCAGCAGGTTGCGGATCAGCGCTTCGCCGCCGACGCAGAATTCATCGGGCAGGCAGAACCAGGGCCCGACCGCCAGGCGGCCGTCGGTGACCAGCGTGCGGATCGTGTCCGTGCGCTCGGGCCGGATTTCCAGGTAGTCCTGCAGGGGCAGGGTTTGCGAGTCGAGGTGGAAGTGCCTGTAATCGGGGTGCTTCTCGAAAATATCGAGCAGCGTGTCGAGCATCTGGACCAGCTTGTAGCGTGTGCGTTGCGCCGAAAAACGCCATTCGCGATCCCAGTGGGTATTGGAGATCCAGTGACATTGAATGCGGGGCGACGACGACCGTTTGCTCATGACAAAACCCTTTCCGGCGGGAACTGTTCGCGCCCGACCCGACGTCTGAAAGTCAGGCGAGTCGCCTCGCGGTTTGTCCCGAGGCGTCAACCCTGACCCTATAAAACGTGTCGTGCGCGGTCAATACATGAGCGCGGTACGGCGGTTGTTTCTGTTTTGCGTTCGGCGCGTTGGTGAGGTACCGTGGGGCATTGCCGGGCACGGGACAGGCTGCCGGCGCGGGCATACGGGACCAAAGGCAAGGGAGTCGAACCATGGCCAGGAAAACGGTATTGGGGCTGGTTGTCGGGAATCGCGGGTTCTTTCCGGATCATTTGTGCCGCGAGGGGCGCGAGACGATGCTGAAGGTGCTGAAGCGCGCGGGCCTGGGCGTGGTGACGCTCGGGCCCGAGGATACGCCCTTCGGCTCGGTGGAGACGCGGGAAGAGGCCAAGACGTGCGCGGAACTGTTCCGGCGCCGGGCCGCGCGCATCGACGGGATCCTGGTGACGTTGCCGAATTTCGGAGACGAGCGCGGCGTGGCCGACGCGGTGAAGCTGTCCGGCCTGGACGTGCCGGTGCTGGTGCACGCGTTTCCGGACGAGCCCGCGAAGATGTCGATCCGGCACCGGCGGGACAGCTTCTGCGGGAAGATGTCCGCGTGCAACAACCTCATGCAGTACGGGCTCCGCTATTCCCTGACGCGCCGGCACACGGTGGATCCGGAATCGGACGCGTTCCGCAGGGATCTTGACGCTTTCGCCGCCTGTTGCCGCGTCGTGCGCGGGTTGCGCGGCGCGCGGATCGGCGCGATCGGCGCGCGGCCGGCGGCGTTCAACACGGTCCGCTTCAGCGAAAAGATCCTGGAGACGGCGGGCATTTCCGTCGAGACGATCGACCTGTTCGAGGTGTTCGGCCGGGTGGGGCGCCTGAAGGACGGGGCGCCGGCGGTGCGGAGCAAGCTGAAGGCGATCAAGGACTACGTGTCCTGCCGCGGCATACCGGCGGACGCGCTGTTGAAGATGGCCAAGTTCGGCGCGGTGGTGGACGCCTGGATCGAGGAACAGGAGCTGGACGCCACGGCGGTCCAGTGCTGGACGGCGATGGAGGAGTTCTTCGGCGTTGTGCCCTGCACGGTCATGAGCATGTTGAGCGACCGGCTGTTGCCGAGCGCGTGCGAGGTGGACGTAACGGGGGCGGTGGGCATGCTGGCGATGCGGCTGGCGAGCGGCCGGCCTTCGGCGCTGCTGGACTGGAACAACAACTACGGGGACGATCCCGACGCCTGCGTGCTGTTCCACTGTTCCAACCTGCCCAAGACGGTTTTTGCCGAGGCGGCCATGGGGTACCAGGAGATCATTGCCGGGGACGTGGGCAAGGCCAACACGTACGGGACCTGTGTCGGGCCCCTCAAGCCGGGCCCGTTCACCTACGCGCGGGTGTCGACCGACGACGCGGCGGGAACGGTGCGGGCCTACCTCGGCGAGGGGGAGCTCGTGCCGGAACCGCTCAAGACGTTCGGCGGGTACGGGGTCGCGCGCATTCCGGACCTGCAGGGTCTGCTGCGGTTCATCTGCGCGCACGGTTTCGAGCATCACGTGGCCATGAACCCGTCCCGGGTGGCGGCCGGCGTGTTCGAGGCGCTGGCGAATTACCTGGGGTGGGACGTGTATTATCACGGCGGGTCCGTGGCGGACGCGTCGGCGGGGGCGGGCGTTATCGCATGAGGGCGCGGCCTGCTGCTCTGTACGGGATTGCCGTCTGTGCCGTGCTGTCGGGCTCGTGCGGCGGGCCGGGCGGAGCACGGGCGGCCGAAACGGAGGGAGGCAAACGCATGGAATTGACCAGTACGGCATTCAAACAGGGGGCGGCCATCCCGCGCCGGTATACCGGCGACGGGGCGGACATCTCGCCGCCGCTGGCGTGGAGCGGGGTGCCGGAGGGCACGGCCGCCTTCGCCTTGATCAACGACGACCCGGACGCGCCGATGGGCACGTGGGTGCACTGGATCCTGTACGACATTCCGGGCGACGTCCGCGCGATCGAGGAAGGCGTTCCGAAGCAGGATACGGTGTTGCACGGCGCCCGGCACGGGCGCACCGATTTCGGCCGCAACGATTACGGGGGCCCCGCGCCGCCGCCGGGCAAGCCGCACCGCTATTTTTTCAAGTTATACGCCCTGGACTCGAAGCTGAACCTGGCCCCCGGCGCGACGAAGCAGGACGTGCTCGACGCGATGGAGGGCCGCATTCTGGCGCAGGCGGAGCTTATGGGGACCTACGGCCGGTAACGGCCGCGGTCCTTATGTCCCCGCGGCCCGGGTCCGGAAGAGCGTGACCGCGACGGTGCGCGCGAAGCGCAGCGCGCCCGGTTTCGCCACACTCACGCGGACATGCCTGACGCGCGGCGCCGCGAGACAGGTTGCCGCGATCTGCTCGGCGAGGCGTTCAACCAGGAAACAGGACGACTGTTCGACGAGGGCGACAACCTGCTGCTTAACGGCCTTGTAGTCGACGGTGTGCCGGATATCGTCCGTGCGGCCCGCCTCGTGCAGGTCGGCGAACAGGGTGATATTGACGACCACGTCCTGCTTTTTGCGGCGTTCGTCGTCGTTCACGCCGATGATGCAGCGCAGGGCCAGGTCGCGAATGTCGATGCGGTCGGTCATAGCAGCCTGCCGTCAGGATGACCGCTCATAGCACGGAACGGCTGCCGCGTGCAAGAAAGGGTTGCGCCGGGGGCGGCGGCGGGAGAGAATGCGCGTATGTGGAAGCGGAGGATGCCCCTGTCCGCCGGGCGGCGCGCGCGGCTGGACACGGCCCGCCGGGCGGCGCGCGACACGGCGCGGGATCCGGCTCGGACGGAGGCCCTGCGGGCCGCTGCCGAGGCGCAGGACACGGAGCGCAGCGCCGCCGGCTTTCCGGTCAACCGCGCCCTGTTGCACACGCGCGCCGGCCTGATCCGGCGGGTCTGCCCCGGCGAGGAGCGCCGCCTCCTGAACGCCTGCGAGGACGTGCTGGCGCACCGCTTCGACCTGCTCGGGTCCGGCCCCCTGACGCTGGGCGACACGATCGACTGGCACCGGGATTATACGTCGGGCCGCCGCTGGGACCCGGCCCGCGAATGGCGCCTGGACGAGCCCGCCGCGCTGCGGGAGCTGGTCGATCCCAGGCAGCCGGCCGAGATCCGTTATCCCTGGGACCTGTCGAACATGGCCTGGGCGCCGTCGCTGGCGGCGGCCTTTGCCTTGACCGGCGACGTGCGGTACGCGGAAGCCTTCGCGCGGGACGCGGCCCACTGGATGGACGAGAACCCGTATCCGCTGGGGGTGAACTGGGCCTGTCCCCTGTCCATTGCGCTGCGGGCGGTGAACCTGCTGACCGGCCTGGCGGGTTTCGGCGCGGCCCTGGACGGGGGGCTGCGGCGGCGCCTGAACGGCGTGCTGGCGCTGCACGGGCTGCGCATCCTGTCGGAGCTGGAGATCGATCTGCGACGCGGGGAGCGCAACAACCATTATTTCGGCAACCTCATGGGATTGTATTTCCTGGGATGCTGGTTCAGCGGGTTCAGCGAGGGCCGCGCCTGGCGCGAGCTGGCGGCGGAGGAGCTGGCGGCGGAAGCCCTGGTGCAGCTCTTGCCCGACGGCAGCAGCTTCGAGCACGCCACGCATTACCACCGCCTGGCCGCGGAGATGCTCCTGCTGTGTCTGGTCCAGGGCGACCGCGAGGGGCGGCCGTTTCCCGACGCGGTGCGCCGGCGGCTGCACCGGGCCCTGGAGTTCACGGCGGATCTCATGCCGGAACAGGGCGGCGTGCCGCAGTTCGGGGACAACGACAGCAGCCGTGTGCTGGTGTTCTGGGGGTACGGGACGGTTCCGCTGACGGACCACCGCCATCTCCTGGCGGCGGGCGGCGAGTTTTTTGACGACGCGCGGCTGTACCGGGCGGGCCGCGGCGCGGAGGCCGAGGCCGTGTGGCTGCTGGGCCGGCCGGCGGAACCGCCGGCGGCGTCCGGCGAGGCGGAGTCCGCGCTGCGGACGTTTGCGTATCCGGACGGCGGATTTTACGGCGCGCGCCGGGGCGGGCTGCTCTGGGCGGCGGGCTGCCGGCCGGACGCCGCCGCGCGCCGGCCGAGTGCGCACCTGCATGCGGACCGGCTGGGGTTCATTCTGCATCACAGGGGGACGGACGTGCTTGTCGACCCCGGCAGTTACCGGTATTCGAGCGACTTTGCGCAGCGCAACGCGTTTCGTTCCCCGGCCTACCATAATACGGCGGGGCTGGACGGCGTGGCGTTTTACCGGTACGAGACGGGAACGTTTGCCGGCTTGTGGTGGCTGGAAGACCTGGCGGCGGCGGAAACGCCCGTGCTGGCGGTGTCCGGCGCACGGGTCTGTTTCCGCGGGGCCTTGTCGTGCCGCTGCGGGCTGCGCCGCTGGCGGATCGAACGGACCCTGCGGCTGGACGCCGGGACGGCTGCGCTGTGGGTCGCCGACCGTGTGGGCGCCGCCGGATTTCCGCCCCGCGTGCCCCGTTCGGCGCATGCGCATTCCCGTTTTTTGTTCGGGCCCGACATCAAGGTGGAGGGCGTCGATCCGCACACCTGGCAGTTGACGCACAAGACGACCCAGGAAGCGGTCGGAACGTTTGAAGCCCGTACGTTCGACTGCATGGCCGCCACGCGGGAACTCTGGTATTCGCCGCAGTACGGAGAACGGGTTCCGGCTACGCAATTGCGGTTGAGCTGGCGGCCGGCGGCGGCGCCGGTGCTGGAGGTTGTATTGCGATTGGCTTGAAACCGCGGGCCGGACGCGTTATAGAGGATGCGTGATGCAGCAGGACGCGCGGGGAGCCCGGATCGGTTTGCTGGGGGGAACGTTCAATCCCGTCCATGTCGGGCACCTTATTCTCGGCCACGAAGCGGCGGAGAGTTTTGATCTGTCCCGCGTAATCCTGATGCCCTGCGCGCGGCCGCCGCACAAGCCGGCGGACGGCCTCCTGGCGGCAGAACACCGCC
>JAFGIZ010000056.1 GCA_016929365.1 Lentisphaerota bacterium | reverse complement strand
GAGATCCTGGCCAACCTGGAAGACGGGGAGCTGGGCGAAACCGGTCAGCCTGCTCTCGCCCGCCGCCGCAGGCAAAGCCCCGTCGACAGCTCCCAGCTCCCCCTGCCGGGCCTCGACGGAGAAAACCCGGCCTGAGAGCGACCGCCTGCCCGTCTCCGGCCTCACGATCGGCCGTCGCGTGCAACGGCGCGGGTTAGTGTTGCGCGGCCGGCAGGTACAGGCTGACGGTGGTGCCTTGGCGCGGCGCCGTCGCAACGGTAAGCGCGCCGCGGTGGCAGCGCGCGGCGGCCATCACCGGCGTCAGCCCCATGCCGCGGCCGCGGATCTTCGTGGAGAAGAACGGATCGAACATGTGCTTCGCCACGCGCCGCGGCATCCCGCACCCGGTATCCGCGACCCGGATGCGGAGGAACGGCTTGCCCCGGGCGGATTCGGTAAACCGGAACGTCGCGGAGGACGGCGGTCCGGAGCGCAGCACGTCCACGGCCACGGTCACCGATCCTTCCATGTCCGCCAGGGCCTCCATGGCGTTCTCCGCCAGGTTCAGCACCGCCCGCCGGATCAGCGCCGCGTCTCCGTCGACCGGCGGCAGCCCCGAAGCGGCCCGGATGCGCAGGCTCACTCCCGGCGGGGACGTTCTGGCCAACGTCTCTTTCATCTCGCGCACCAGGGCGCCCACGCGGCACCGTTCCAGCCGGATCGCCCCCCGGCCCGAGTAGCGCAACAGGTCGTTGGCCAGATCGACCGCTTCGCGCGTCGTGCTCTCGATCCGGCACGCATACGACATGGCCGCCGAATCCGGATCCAGACTGCGCCGTACGATCGCCGCGTTGCCCAGCACCGCCGCGAGCAGATTGTTGAAATCGTGCGCGAGCCCGGACGCCATGGTGGACAGGCTGGTAAAGGTCTCTTCGCTGCGCCGCCGGCGCGGGCCCTTTCCCGCTCCCGATCTCGCCGTCATGATGCCTTGCCTCGCGCCGGGCTCACCCGCGCCGAGCGCCTCAGGTAAGGCCAGTACAAGCGCGTGTAAATAACCAGGGACAGCACGTTGATCACCATGGCCACGGTTTCAAAAGCATAAACCAGCAGCGGCGGCAGGAAAGGCCAGGGCGATTCCTCGTAATAATACACGGTGCAAATCAGCGGAAACGTCAACCCCGTGCGCAGTTTTCCCGACCAGTTCGCCGCCCCGCTGACCCGGTACATGGAGCCGATCGACCGCAGGAACGTCACCCACTGGTCGCGCGCCAGGAACAGCATCGTAAACACGAGCAGCAGAATGCCATGTCCGGTGTGGCCGTTCCGCATGGCGACAAAGACCAGCAGGGGAAAGGTCGCCAGGTAGAAGAACTTGTCCATCAGCGGGTCGACGTGCGCGCCGAACGGCGTCACGACATTCAACCGCCGGGCCAGGTACCCGTCCAGCAGGTCCGTGACGGCCGACAGGATCAATGCGGCGAACGAGACGGCAAAAAGCCAGGTGTCCGGCCGCCCGCTGTAAATGATCGCGCCGACGAAAAACAGCAAAACGAGGGGGAATCTGACGAACGTCAGGAACGTCACCCACCCCAGTTTCGCGGAGGCGTTCATTACTCCCCGAGCTGGTACCGGGCGAACCGGCGGAGCGTCAGCGTGTCGCCCAGCTCCTTGCCCTTGGCGGCCAGCAACTGGCTGACGGAAACCTTCTGTTCCTTGACGAATTCCTGGTCCAACAGGCAGATCTCCGCGAAATACTTGCGCAGCTTCCCGTCCACGATCTTCTCCACGATCTGGGGCGGCTTGTTATCCACCTGCTTGGCGTAGATCTCGCGCTCGGCCTGGATTTCGGATTCCGGGACATCGCCGGGCTTGAGGTAGCGCGGGTTGCAGGCGGCCACGTGCAGGGTCAGGTCCTTGACCAGTTCCTCGAACACGGGGTTCGCCGCCGTCGCGTCTTGTTCGCACCCGACCTCCACCAGCACGCCGACCTTGCCCCCGAGGTGCACGTACGAACCCAGCCGGCCCGTGCCCTCAAGCACGAAACGGCTGTTGCGCCGCACCACGATATTCTCGCCGATGGCCGTGATCAGGTCCATGACCTCGTTCTTGACCTGTTCGGCCAGGGGCTCGTCGGTCGTGCAGGCTTTCTCGGCCAGCCCGGCCGCAAACGCCTGGAACCGTTCGTTGCGGGCCACGAAATCGGTTTCGCAGTTCAGCTCGACCAGCGAGGCGATCGTGTTGTTCTCGGCGAAGGCCGACGCGATGATACCCTGGTTGGCGGCCTTGGAGGCGCGTTTGGCGGCAACGGCTATGCCCCGTTCGCGGAGCAGGGTCGTGGCCTGTTCGATATCGCCCCCGGATTCGACCAGGGCGCGTTTGCATTCCATCATGCTTACGTTTGTCGCATCGCGCAGCTGTTTGACCAGCGCAGCGGTAATGTCCGTCATGGCGTCTTGCCTCCTTATGTGTTCGTCAATCCTGTTTCGCGGGGGGGACCGGCTCGGCCGGCGGCGCATCCGCCGCGGCGGGTCCGGCGGGTGCGGGCGGCTCTGCCTGCCCGGTTTCGCCGGCCTGCGCGGCTTCGGCCTTCCGGGCGGCTTCGGCCTTGCGGGCCTCCTCGGCCGCCTTGCGCGCCGCTTCCTTGGCCTTCTCTTCCTCTTCCCGGCGGCGGGCGGCTTCGGCCGCCTTGCGGCTGTACTCCGCCGCGGCTTTTTCGGCCGTATCGGCCACCGCATTGACGGTCAGGGTAATGGCCCGGATCGCGTCGTCGTTGCCCGGAATCGGATAGTCCACGCAGTCCGGATCGCAGTTGGTGTCCACCAGCGCGATGACGGGGATGTTCAGCTTGCGCGCTTCGGCCACGGCAATGGCCTCGCGCATGATATCCACCACGAAAAGCGCGCCCGGCAGCTTCGCCATGTCGGCGATGCCGCTCAGGTTCTGCCGCAGCCGGTTCAGCTCCCGGCGCAGGCGCGCGGCTTCCTTCTTGTTCATGGTTTCGAAGGCGCCGTCCTGCTCCAGTTTGTCGAGCTCGCGCATGCGCTCGATGCTGGAACGGATCGTCCCGGCGTTGGTCAGCGTGCCGCCCAGCCAACGGTGCGTGACGTAATGCATGCCCGAGCGCCCGGCCGCCTCCTTGACCACGGTCTGGGCCTGTTTCTTGGTCCCCACGAAGAGCAGGGCCCGGCCGGCGGAGACCGTGTCGTCCACGAAGGCCAGCGCGTCGTTGAGTTTGACCAGGCTCTTGGCCAGGTCGATGATGTGGATCCCGTTGCGCTTATCAAAGATATAGCGCTTCATCTTGGGGTTCCACCGTTTGGTCTGATGACCGAAGTGCAGACCTGCTTCCAGCAGATCCCTGATCCCGATGCCCGCAGGGGCGGTTGCTGTTGCCACGTTGTCCTCCTTTTTTACCCTTTCTGGCGGGCGGCGTCGGAGCGCTCCCCGCCGGGAATCCGCTTTGGCCCTTCCTGTGGCATGCGCCGCCGTAACGGCGCGGAAGGACACTCGCTTCCGCCATTCCTTCCGAATGGCCCGAACAAGGCGGGAAATCTAGCAGAGTCCGCGGCACGGGCAAGCCAAAAAACGGACCGGTCAGGCGCGGAGGCCGCGATACGGCGCCCACTCCGGTTCGTTCGCGAAGATCCAGTCGTAGTATTCGCGCCCGGACAGGCCGGCCGCGGCGGCGGCATCGCAGATGACCTGCACCCGCGGATGCAGTTGCACAGCCGTGGCCGACACCATCGACGTCACGGGCCCTTCCACTGCGCGGGCCAGGATCTCCGCCTTGCTTTCGCCGGTCACCAGCATAACGAGCCGCCGGGCTTCCAGGATGGTGCCGACGCCCATGGTCACCGCGCGGCGCGGCATGCGCGCCGGATCGGCGAACGTGCCCGCGTTCTCGGCGAGGGTCAGGGTGGTCAGCGCCTTCGCGCGGGTACGGGACAGCAGGGCGGAGAGCGGTTCGTTGAACCCGATGTG
>JAFGIZ010000055.1 GCA_016929365.1 Lentisphaerota bacterium | reverse complement strand
CGTGCTGGTCATCACTCCGACGGAAGAGCTGGTGGCGTCCGGCGCCTGCGAACGGAGGATTCGGGAAAAGGCGTCGTCCGTCCCGTTGTCGGTCAGCCGCGAGAAGACCAGCATGGACCGGCTGTGGACCGAGCATGACCGCAACGGCGTGCCCTTGGGCGGGCTCGGTACGGGCAAGGTGGAGCTATGCCAGGACGGCGGGCTGGCCAACGCGAGCCTCAACAACAATCAGGACGCGCCCATCGCCACCCTGCCGGGCAGTTTTTTCGTCGCGCGCGAGACGCGGACTGACGGCGGCGCCGCCGTGCGGTTGTTGGAGAAGGGCCATCCGGCTCTGACGGGGGTGGAGTCGGTCGTCTATCGGGGACGCTACCCGTTTGCCGATGTGCGCTACGAAGACCGGGCGCTGCAGACGCGCCTGGCGTTGGAGGCCTTCGCGCCGATGGTTCCCTATGAGGTTGAAGATTCGTCCGTGCCGGCGGCCTGTTTTCGTTTCACGGCATGGAATCCGGGAGCGAAGTCCGTTCGGTTGACGCTGGGATTCTCGTGGGAGAACTTGATCGGCTGCGGCGGACTCGGCATGAGGCCCGAGTACGGTCCAGGTTCGGCCCTGAGCGTGGAGGGGAAGCCGTACTGGGTCTGGAACGATCGGAGCGGCAATGACCAGGCGGCGTGTTCGACTTCCAACGGCGCGGGGCTTCGGTTTTTCCGGCGGACGCCCTGTCCCTACGATTCAAGCGAAGGCGAATACGCAGTGCTGTGCGCCGGTGCGCCGGCCTTGCGAACGGGAGTGACCGTCTCCTACCACGTCGAGACGGACATTGCCGCGCTGCTGGCGGCGCTGGAAAGCCGGCCCCTGGAGTTTCCGCGGGCTCTTCTGGACGAGCCCGGCCTGGAAGGGGCGCGGCATCCGGCCGGCGTGGTGTGGGCCGAAGCCGACATCGCCCCGGGCGCCACGCAGACCATCGTGTTCACGCTGGGCTGGCGCTTCCCGCACGCGCGCGATCGATACGGGATCGACGGCGGCGTGAACTATGCCCATCGTTTTCCGACGGCGTTGGCGGCGGCCGATTATCTGCTGAAAGAGCGCGAGCGGCTTGCCGCCGCGTCGCGGACCGTGCCCGATCGGATCGAGGCCTCGAGCCTGCCGGCGTGGCTCAAGGAAAAAATCATTAACGATCAATTTCCGTTGACCGCGTGCACGTGGTTTGACGGGGAAGGACGGTTCTCGGTCAACGAAGCGCCCAGCGGGATGCACGGGTGCCTGGGCACGATCGATCAGCGGACGGCGTCGCAGGGGGTTTACACGTCGCTGTTTCCCGCGCTGGACAGGAACGAACTGGGCCTGTTCGGCGATTTTCAGCACGCCAACGGCCAGATCTCGCACGATCTCGGCTTCGGCGGCATCGACCGGAAATCCGCCAACTACAATTCATGGCCGGATCTGGTCGCCTCCTTCATTCTGCAGGTTCATCGCCACGTCCACGCCACGGGAGACCTGGAGTTCGGGCGCGCCATGGCGGCCCGGATCCCGGCGGGCGTGGACTGGGCGATGTCGCTGGACGACGATGACGATGGCGTGCCGGACATGGGACCGGGGCGGGCCAACACGTACGATAACTGCGACTGGCCCGGGTGTTCTTCGTTTGTGGCCTCGTTGTGGATCGCCGGCATGCACGCCGCCGCGGACCTGATGCGGCTGACGGGACGGGAGGACGAGGCGGAACGCTATCGCCGGCTGGCCGCCCGCGCCGCCGAGACCATGGAGCGGCGCCTGTGGAACGGGACGTTCTACCGTAACTTCGTCTGTCCCGCCTCCGCGCGCACCGACGGGGAAGACTGTCTGCTGCCGCAGGTCGCCGGCGAGTGGGCGCTGGATCTGACGGATCTGCCGCGCGGTCTGCCGGAGGAGCGGGTTCGAAGCGCCCTGCGCGAGATTCACGCGCGGAACATCGTGGGAAAAGGGTTCAAAGCCCCGGCCGATGAAGTGACGCCACGCGGGGATCCGGCTTGGGCGGGCATGAGCTTCCTCCAATACGCCTGGGTCTATTTCGGGGCCCTGGCGGCGTATCGCGGATTGGCGCGCGAGGCGGAAGATTGCTGGCGGCAGGCGTATGCGGCGCAATGGACGATCAACAAACAGCCATGGAAGACGCGGCTGTGTGCCTTCGCCCTGAACGGCATGTTCAATGGCCTGCCGTGGTATATGACCAATACGGCGTCCTGGTACATCCTGGACGCATTGAGCGGATTTGCCTACTCGGCGCCCGACGGCTGGCTGCGGATCGATCCCCATGTGCCGGAGTCCTGGCGGGCGGCGGAATCCGGCGCCGATTGCCTGGATGTCCCGCTGTTCGGCGCCGGGTTTCGGCTGGGATTGTCCTTCCGGTGCGATGCGCATGGGTTGCACATACGGCTGGATCCGGAAGCGGCGCCGGCGAAGCGCTGGGCCGTCCGGATCCTCAGAACACCGGCGCCGAAAGGGGTTCCTCCCGTCCGCGCCCTTGTGAACGGTTCGGAAGCGGCGATCTCGTCAGCCGATGCGCGGGACAGCCGGCTTGCCGTTGTCCTGCCTCGGCCGTGGGAGATGGGCGAACCGCTTCAGGTTGATGTGGAATGGAAGAGCGGAGAGAACGCATGACAGGAATCCGATGCGGGATGGTTGCGATTCTGATCGCCGCGCGATTCGTTTCAGGGGCGGATTCCGGCGTGTCGAGCCGAGTCACGAACGAGGCCGGCCGAGTCCTGGTAACGTTGAGCAACCCATACGAGGAACTGACCTTTGAACCGGCCCTGGGCGGCCGGTGCGTCAGCTTCCGGTTTCTGGACGACAACGAGCAGTTGATCGGCAAGGGCAGTGAAGCCGCCATGTTCCTGGATCATTGGTCCAAGTACCCGTGGCCGAGCGGCCTGATGCGCCTGCCCTACCAACATGAGGTGGTCAAGGACGGGGAGACGCGGATCGGGCTGAAGCAGTGGGTCGTCGTGCCGCCCGCGGGCGGCGGCAAAGGCGAGGGGGCCACGTCGCCGGAACTGGTCGGCCTCATCGTGAGGAAGACGGTCTGGCTGGACGCCGATCATGACGGCGTCCAGGTGGATCATGAGATCGAGAATCCGACCCGTGAGTCCCGAGGGGTGGGGCTGTATGTGCAGCACAATTTCAATCTCCGGGGCGACATCGCGCATGATATCTGGTATCTGCCATCCGCTCAGGGCGTCGTTTACAACATCCAACCGACGGAAGAAGGCGGCAAGATCTACGGCACGGATTGGGTGCTGGAGCCGACGGCCGGGTGGATGGGCGTGCGTGATCACCGGAGCCGGCGCGGCCTGATCTTTGCCTTCGACTACAACTATCTTCAGAAAATCTACACGTGCGGCAGCACCGCGGAATGGTTTCTCGAGACCGTGCCGGTCGCTCCCGGCAAGAGTTTCAAGACAACGCATGTGATCAAACCGGTGTATGATTTTGAGGATTTTGCGCATGCGTCGAAACATATCGTGGCGGATATTCGGGGGACGGAAAGGGGGAAGGAAGTTGAGGTTGCGCTCGACGTGGCCGCGGTTAGCCAGCCGCTCTCCGGGGTGATCTTGGAGGTGACCGTCACGGGCTGGAGGAGCAAAAGAAACTTGGCCTCTGAGACGTTCCGGTTGGATTCGCTGGGTTTCGACAAGACGCGGCAGACGTTCCGAATCCCGTCCAAAGGCGTAACGGATGGCGTGGTAATCCAGGCGACGGCCAAGGGGCCGGATTTCGAAGAGCGCTTCGAGACCTACTACGCCGGAAACGACTTTGAGCATGAGCGTCGCTATGGGTTCTTCGCCGTTAAGGGCGGCGCCTTGGCCGGCGCGCAGGCAGATGCCTATATCAGGAAACCGCCGAGAAAGGTCAAACATTTCGACAAGCCG
>JAFGIZ010000054.1 GCA_016929365.1 Lentisphaerota bacterium | reverse complement strand
TGGAACCCCTGCACGGACCGCCCACCGAAGATTACGGTCCCGTTTGAACCGCGAAAACAGGAGACCCGCCGTGAACGTATCCGCCGCTAAACCGAGAACCGCGATCCTGCACTTTGCCGCCCCCCCCGCCGTGGGCGGCGTGGAAGAAGTCATCCGCGCCCATGCGGGCGCCTTCACCGAGCTCGGCCTGCCCCTGGCCGTCGTCGCCGGGACAGGCGATGCCGCGGCGCTGCCCGAGGGCGTCACATGGATCGAGGAGCCCCTGCTCGATACCCGCCACCCGGACGTGGCGGAGGTCACCGCGGAACTCGGCCGCGGCCGTATCCCCGGGGAGCTCACCCGCCTCAAACAGCGCATCAAGGAACGCCTCGAGGCCGTCACCGCTTCGTATCCGAACCTGATCGTCCATAACGTGCTGACGGTGCACGTCAATTTTCCGCTGACAACCGCCCTCCACGAATTGCTGGATGAAGGACGCGTACGGCACTGCCTGGCCTGGTGCCACGACTTCAGCTGGACCATGCCCGACTATGTCGACCGCCTGCACGAGGGCTATCCCTGGGATCTGCTCAAGACACGGCGCCGCGATGTCGCTTATATCGTGGTCTCGAAACGGCGCCGGGAGGAACTGGCCCGGCTCCTGCGATGCCCCGCCGACGCCATCCGCGTCATCTACGACGGCGTGGACACGCGCACCCTGCTGGGACTCGGCGAGCAGAGCTACGGTCTGGTCCGTCGCTTCGAGGCCATGTCCGCCGACCTCTTTATCCTCATGCCCATTCGGATCGTTAAGAGCAAGAACATCGAATATGCTCTGCGGACGGTGCACGCCATCAAGAAAAGCGGCATTCGCGTGCGCCTGGTGGTGACCGGCCCGCCCGATCCCCACGATCCTTCCAGCCTGCGCTACTACCATGAGCTCCGGTCGCTGCGCGAAACGCTGGGACTCAATGCCGACGTGCACTTCGTCTACGAAGCCGGACCGGATCCCGAGCATCCCCTCACCATCAGCGCGGCCGTGGTGGGCGACCTGATCCGGGCCGCCGATATGCTGCTCATCACCAGCCACAGCGAGGGGTTCGGCATGCCCGTTCTGGAAGCCGGCCTGGCGGGCCGTCCCGTCTTTACGACCGATATTCCCGCCGCCCGCGAAATCGGGGGCGATAACGTCATGTCCATCGACCCCGACCGCCCCGCCGAACACCTTGCCCGGCAGGTCCTGGACTGGGCGGACCAGAGCCCGTTGCAGCGGCACCGCCGCGCGGTGCGCCGGGATTTCACGTGGCGGCGGATCGTCGAGCAGGAGGTCGTGCCTCTCCTGCATGGTCGTGCTTGAGGAAACCGTACCGCTCCATCCCCTCCCGGATCCCCGCGGCATACGGTTTGGACGCGAAGTACACCTTGCGGCGGCCGCGCATCGCTTCGAGCTCCGGCTGATGATTCGCGACAACCACCCCGAGCACCTCGCCCCGCAGCATGTCGGCGTCGTTGCCCGAGTCCCCGGCAACGAGCACGTGGTTCAGGGGAATGCTCCACTTGTACTGCAGGTACCGGATGGCCTTCCCCTTGGAGCCGCGCCGGGGCAGGATGTCCAGGTATTTGCCGCCCGAATAGATTAGGTTGTAGCGTACGCCGGCGCCGCGTAACGCGGCGTGAATATCCGCCAGACCCAGGTCGCTGTCCTTTGCGTTGAAAAAATAGCTGATCTTGAAACGCCGCTGGGCGGCCCGCGGCTGCATCGTCAGGGCCGAAAAGCCGGAAAGCACCTCCCGCACCGCGTCCGGGTCCCATTGGGCCGCCAGGTGCGTCTGCCAGCCCCGGTCGGGCTTCAGATTCGCCCCGTAGCCGATCTCCGTTCCGACGGCGCCGATGACAACGTCGGGGTCCGGTACGCCGCACGTCCGCAGCACGTCCACCGCATTCTCCGGGTTCCGGCCCGTTGCCACGCCGAACCCGACGGTGTCACGGTGCTCGGCGAGCAGCCGCGCCAGCGCGTCCAGCGACGCCTTGTCGCCGACCAGCGTCTCGTCGATATCGGTGACAAACAGCCGCTTGACCGCCGTCAACCGGCGCCCGACTTTGGCCGGTGCGCCCGTGGTGCGCATATCCGTCGGCTTACCCGTGTTCAGCCCGGACAGGAGATCCACATAACGGCGGCAGTGCCGGTCCCAGGTATAATGTTGATGCACGCCCAGCACCCCGCTTTCGGAACACTTCCGCCACAGCGCCGGCTCGGTCAAGAGCCGTTTGATCCCCGCGGCAATCACTTCCGGCCTGCTCACGTCGACCAGCACCCCGTTGTCGCAATTCTGCACGATATCCCGCGGCCCCCCGTCGTGGGTGGCTACGATCGGCAACCCGCTGGCCGCGGCCTCGATCAAGGTTAACCCGAACGGCTCCGTAAAAGCCGGATTGACGAAAACACCCCCCGTCCGGGCCGCAATACGGTACAACTCGGGCACTTCGTATTCGAAGTCATGCCGCTTGGGGATCGCCATTTTCCCGTACAGATCATACTTGTCCATCAGGAGCAGCAGCTCGGTCAGGACCTCGCATTCGTTCTCGTCCATCTCGGCAATATCGCGCCGGATTCCCGCAAACACCGCGAGATTGGCGATAGCCGGCAGCTCGCGGTCCGCGCCGTACGCGTTGATCAGGCCCGCGAT
>JAFGIZ010000053.1 GCA_016929365.1 Lentisphaerota bacterium | reverse complement strand
GGCTTCCAGGGTGGTGAGGCCGTCCTTGACGCGCAGGAGCCCGGCTTCCTCGAGTGTCAGCATGCCGCCCTGTTGTCCGAGTTGCCGTACTTCGCGCGCATCGGCGCCGCGCAGGATCGCGTCCCGCACGGCGTCGTCAACGGGTAAAACTTCCATGAGGGCCCCGCGACCCTTATAGCCGTTGAGGCAGCGGGGGCAGCCGACGGCCCGGTAGATGCGGGCGCCTTCGAAAAAGGCGGGATCGATGTTATTGAACTTGAGAATATCGGGGGCAATGGTGGTCGGTTTACGGCAGGCGAGGCAGAGTTTGCGGTACAGGCGCTGGGCCTGGGCCAGGATAAGGCAGGACGCCAGCATGAACGGCTCGATGCCCATATCGATGAGGCGCGTGACGGCACCGGGCGCATCGTTGGTGTGGAGCGTGCTGAGCACGAGGTGGCCGGTGAGGGCGGCCTTGATGGCGATTTCGGCGGTTTCACTGTCGCGGATTTCGCCGACGAGAATGATATCGGGGTCCTGGCGCAGGATAGACCGCAGGGCGGAGGCGAAGTTCAGGCCGACGTCATTGTTCATCTGTACCTGGTTGATGCCCTTGAGCTGGTATTCGACGGGGTCCTCGCAGGTGATGATATTGACTTCGGGCCGGTTCAAATCCTGCAGGCAGGAGTAGAGCGTCGTGGTTTTGCCGCTGCCCGTGGGGCCGGTCACGAGGATGATGCCGTGCGGCTGCGAGATCGCGTGCTGCATGGCGTTTTCCGCATGCTTGTCGAGCCCCAGGGCGGCCAGGCTGGGCGCCAGGCTGGTCTTGTCGAGAATGCGCATGACCACCTTTTCGCCGTAGCTGGCAGGCAGGATGCTCACACGAAGGTCGATCTCGCGGCCGAGCGCCTTGATGTTGAAGCGGCCGTCCTGGGGGACACGGCGCTCGGCGATATCGAGGTCGGCCATGATCTTGACGCGCGAAATCACGGCGGCCTGCAGGTTCTTGGGCGGTCCGGGCCGTTCGATCAGGCGCCCGTCGATGCGGTAACGCAGGCGGACCTGTTTCTCCATCGGTTCGATATGGATGTCGCTGGCGCCGGTGCGCAGCGCCTCGACGAGCATCATGTTGACCATGCGGATGACGGGGGCGCCTTCGGCGCTTTCCAGCATTTCGTCGATACTGAGTTCCTCGCCGCCTTCCTCCTCGACGACTTCGATGTCGCTCTCGGAGTCGCGCATGAGCTCTTCCATATCGAGCCCCTGCGAGGATTCCGCGGCCAGGCGGCCGAGGGCCGTGCCGATCTCGGTTTCCGGCGCCGCCACGGGAATGATGTCGAGGTTGGTGATGGTGCTCAGCTCGTCCAGCGCGACGAGATCGAAGGGGTCGCCCAGGGCCACGGTGAGGGTTCCGCCGACGCGGGCGATCGGGATGGCCATCCGCTTGCTCATGGTCTCGCGCGGGATCATGTCGAGCAGTTGCGGGTTCGGCGAAAAATGGGCCAGGGTAATGGGGGGCATCTTGAGGTACTCGGCGAGCGCGAGGGTCATCTGCTCGCTGCGGACGAGCCGGTTCTCGACGAGGTATTTTTCCAGGCGGATACCCTTGCTGTCGGCTTCTTCTTCGGCCTTGGCAAGCTCGTCTTCGTTGACGATCCGGTTCTTAAGCAGGATTGCGGAGATTCTACCGCGTGCGCTTTTGTCGGGCATGTCGAGTCCTCATGTACAGACGTTGCATTCTCTCACACTGCAAGCGGAGTGCCAATTGAATAATTGCAATGTCGCGGGCCGCGGCGTAGAGTGTGGGCCTGGCGCGGGAGGCGTTACATGGCAAACGAAGCGAAAGAGTCGGACAGCGCGGGCCGGACGGCGCGGATGGAGGCGGAGGTCTGGAATGCGATTTCCGCGTTCGAGCAGATTCTCGAGGCCATGCCGGAGGACCGGACGTCGCTGGAGGCGTTGGCGGGGGCCTACGCGCAGATCGGGGATCACGCGCGCGCGCGGGACTACCTCATCCGCCTGGCGGACGTCGTTGTCGGCGGGGGCGATGCGGCGGCGGCCGGGGAGCTGGCGGGGCGGTTGCGGCCCCTGGAGGGCGGCGACGAGCGCGTGGCTGCGCTGGTGGCGCGTCTCGACGCGCTGGGCGCGGGCGGGGGCGGGGGGGCGGCGCCGGAATCGGGAACGGCCGCGCAGCCCGGGCGGGAGGAGATCCTGGCGCGTCTGCGGCGCGGGGGCTTCAACATGGCCGAGGCGATTTCCTTTGCGTGGGAACTCATGGAGGCGGGCGAGTTGTCCGAGTCGGAATACGCGAAGGTAGTCCAGGATCTGACGGAAATGTCGGTCGGCGGGGATACCGCCACGGTGTCGGTGCTGCACGTCCTGGAAGCCCGGGGTTCGAAGAGCCTGGACCGGGTGCTGGCGTATTGCGCGAGGGAGCACGGGACCGCCGTGGTGGCGCTCAGCGGGTTCGACCTGCAGTACGCCATCGTGACGCTGTTGCCGCAGGACGTGACGGTGCGCTGCGGCGCGCTCGTTTTCGAGCTTCTGGGTGATGACGCCCTGGTGGTGCTGATGAATCCGTACGACGCCGGGTTACGTGCGGACCTGGAGACGCTTGTGGGGAAGCGCTGCCATTTTTTCCTCGCCCTTCCCTCCGAATTCGATCAGGCCCTGGAGCGGGTCGGGACGCTGATCGAGGAGCACAACCTGGAGCAGGGCGAATAGGGTCCGGCGCCGGGCGGCCGGTTCTGGGGAATGCCCGTCCGAGCCGCACGAGGGGGTTACTGGAGGATATTGCCGACCTTCAGGACGCGTGTATCGCCCTGGTATTCGAGCTCAACGGCGTGTTCATGGATTGCGATAATGCGCACGCTCTCGATGGAATCGCCGACGCCGACGATTTTGTCGTTAAGGATTGCGGAGCCGGTATCGCCCCGTCCAATCACGCCCTTGAGGGTCAGGGCCGGCCACACCACGGCGCGGGGGGCAGGCGGCTCCGGGCGGGCCAGGGCGGCGGGCGCCGCGGCGTCAGGAGCGGGGGGAGTGGATTCGGTGACGGGCTTCGATGTTACGGCGGCCGGCGGCGCTTCGGGTGCGGGTACGGCTGCGGAGTCCGTGGCCGGCTGGGCGGCGGGCGCCGGCGCGGCGGGCGCGGGTGGCGCGGGGGCGGCGGCGGCAGGCTCCGGTGCGGCGGCCGCGGGATCTGCGGGTGAAGGGGCGGCCGGGGCGGCGGCGGCCGGGCGGTCGGGGGTGCGTTCGGCCCGGCGTCCCTGGTGCAGCGTTTTGAGGGCGTAGTAGAGCATCCAGACGGCGCCCACGGCGAGGATCAGAATGATGAGCAGAATGGCGATCAGGGTGGGCCAGGTCCGGCCTCGGGCGGGCGGTTCGGGGGTTGGCTCCGGCGGTTGCGCGGGCGGCTCGGCGTCGCCGGGCGACGGGGGCGCGGCGTCTTCGGCGGGCGGGGTTTCGGGAACCGGAGGCGTGTGCGCGGGGGGCGGAGGGGGCGGCGGTGTGTCGCGCGGCGGGATACGGGAGGAGGGAACGGGTTCGTCGGCTCCGGGTATGCCGTTATCCTCGTCCTTCTGGCGTTGCAGTGCTTCCTGAATGAGGCTCATGTGTTGCCCTCCAACTGTTGAACGGCCCGTTTGACGCAGCGGCCGTCGATACGACGTGAACCGGCCACGTAGCCGGCCAGCAAGGCGTTGTCGCACACCGCATTGATCATGCGCGGGCAGCCCTTGGAAAAACGGTACACCTGCTGGACGGCCGACGCGTCGAAGCTGACGCTGCCGTCCGATCCGGCGACCCAGAGACGGTGTTTGATATACATGGCGGTTTCTTCCCGGGACAGGGGCTCGATATGGTAGCGCACGGTAATGCGTTGGCGCAGCTGGCGCAGTTCGGGGCGCGCGAGGCGCTCCTTGAGTTCCGGCTGCCCGCAGATGACCATCTGGATCAGCTTGTTCTGATCGGTTTCCAGGTTGGAGAGGAGGCGGATCTGTTCCATGACCTGGGAGGAGAGATCCTGGGCCTCGTCGATAAAAAGGGCTACGTTCGTGCCTTCGCGGTTCCGCTTGAGCAGAAAGGCGTTGAGCGTTTCGATATACGCCAGGCGGTCGCGGCCCCGCACGTCCAGTCCGAAATCGTTGAGTATAGCCCGCAGGAGCTGGGTCTCGGTGAGGCTGGGGTTCAGAATCAGCGCCGTCTCCACGTTCTCCTTCGCCAGGGCCGCGAGTGCGGCGCGGCAGAGCGTGGTCTTGCCGGATCCGACTTCGCCGGTCAGTTCAATGAACCCCTTGCGGGAAAGGATGCCGTACATCACGTGGTCGTAGGCTTCCTTGTGGTGGGACGTAAAATAGATAAAGCGGGGATCCGGGGTAATGTTGAAGGGGAATTCCTTGAGATTATAGAAGTTCAGGTACATGTCGGCGTATCAGTGCGGATGATGCGGATGTTCCTTGTCTTCGCGCGGACAGGCGAGGCGTTCCTCACGGTTTGCCTGCAGCATAGCAGACAGCTTTTCCGAAGCCAAGCCTTCCGGCGCCGTGCCGGCGCGCAGGGCGGCGAGGCGTTCGGCGATGCCGCCGGCGCCGGGCCGCAGGCGCAGGAGCGCTTCGAGTGTCTGGGCGGCGCGGTCGATCCGGCCTTCGGTTTCGTAGAGCAGCGCCCGGTACAGGAGCATCTCCGCTTTATCGTGGCGCGCGCCGCGGCTTTCGGGGTCGGCGTCGCCGGGCCAGAAGGCCAGGGCCGCATCGAAAGCGTCGGCGGCCTGTTGCCGCAGGCCCTGGTGCAGGAACAAGCGGCCTTTCTCGACCTGGATCCGGTAATCGCGCGGGTTATGGGCCTGGGCTTCGCGGAGCACGCGCAGGGCCGCGTCCGGGCGGCGCACCTCGCCGGCCAGCCAGAAGGCGGCCACGAGGTAGGCCTCGACGTTGTGGGGGTCGGCGCGTGTGGCGAACTCGAGCCAGGGCATGATTTCCGCGACGGATTGTCCGTGTGTGTGCACGTGCCGGCGGGGTGAAATTTCGGCGGCGACCCGCTGAAACGGGTCGTTCGTGAACGCGCGGTCGTGCATGTGTGCGACGCCGCGGTGAAAGTAGAGGTCCGCGGTGCGGAAGAAATGGCTGCTGAGCGCCGTGCGGCCTTCGCCGAGGAGCTGTCGCGCGAGCGAGGTGTCCCCGGCGGGCGGGGGGGCCAGGACGGCCAGGCGGCAGGAGAGGGTAAACGCGGCGCCGGCGCAGAGCAGGGGCGCGGTCCAGGCAACGAGCCGCCGCCGGGCGCGGGGTGGAAGCCGGGAGGTGCCGGGGCGGCTCATGCCCGCCCCCGTTCGAAGCGCTTGTTGCGGTAGGCCAGCCAGGCCAGGCACAGGAAGAGGCCGGCCAGGGCGGCGCCGTAGAGGACGACCAGGGCGACAGTCCTGCCGTCGGCCGGGCCGTAATCGTGTACGAGCCGTTTACGGAGGTCAAAAACCTCGAAGTGGGGCAGGAGGTGATAGAGGAACAGCAGGATACCGGCGGACCAGCCGGTGCGCTGGGCCAGGAACTCGGGGATGCGGGGCACGACGAGGAACGACGCCGCCGACAGTGCGAACGTAAGGGTGGCCGCGGCATCGCCGTGCAGGCGCGTGGAGAAGAGGATGCCGGCGGCGGCGAGAACGGCCAGGGCGGCGGCGTGCAGCACGACGGCCTGCAGGAGGGCGGCGGGCGACAGGCTCCCGCCGCGCAGCAGCGTAATGCCCGCGATGACCAGGTAGAAGCAGACCGTGGCGGCGGTAACGGCCAGCCAGGCGCCGAGCCATTTTCCGGCCACGAGGGCCCATCGTGAAACGGGTTTGGCGAGAAGGGGGAAGATCGTGCCGTTCTGTTCTTCGGCGGGCAGCTCGCGGGTGCTGACGATGACGGCCAGGATCCAGCCGAACAACCAGGCCATGAGCAGCCCGACATCCGTGACATATCGCACGGCGCCGCCGAGGCCGAAGATGTCGAGCGAGGCCAGCGCGGCCGGCAGGGCCGCGAGCAGGATCAGCAGCACGTAGGCGTCCTTTCTTCGCAGGACGGAGAGCCAGAGCGTATGGGCGATGGTACAGGCGGGCAGCATCGTGTTTATCCTGGCGGCTTTCGCCCGGCGGCCGGTGGCGGCCCGGAAGCGGCCCGGCTGACGGTGTCATAGAAGAAGCGCTCGAGGTTTTCGCCCCTGGGAATGAGGGCGTCCGCGCGGCCCGCGGTGACCAGGCGCCCCCCGGCGAGGATGGCGAGTTCGTCGCAGACGAGTTCGGCTTCGGAGAGCTCGTGCGAGGAGAAGAAGACGGTTTTGCCGCGGTCGCGCAGGCTATTGATGATTTCGCGGATCGCGAGGCGTCCGAAGGGGTCCAGGCCGCCGGTCGGTTCGTCGAGGATGACCAGCTCGGGGTCGTTGACGAGAGCCTGGGCCAGGCCGGCGCGCTGCAGCATGCCGCGGGAGTAGGTCGCGATGCGGCGGTCGGCCGCGTCTTCGAGTCCGACGGTGCGCAGGAGGTCCGGAATACGCGCGCGCAGGACGGCGGGTGCGATACGGAAAAGGCGTCCGGCCATGGTGAGCAGTTCGCGCGCGCTGAGGAACGGGTAGAGTTGCGGATGTTCGGGCAGGTAGCCGATCCGGCGCCGGGCCGGAATGCGGCGGACATCGTCGCCCAGCACGCGGGCCGTGCCGGCGGTGGCGCCGATGAAGCCGAGCAGGACGTGCATCGTGGTGGTCTTGCCGGCCCCGTTGGGACCGAGAAATCCGAAGACGTGGCCGCTGTCGACGGAGAGCGTGAGACCATCGAGGGCGGTGACGCTGCCGCGCCGCGAAGGGAACCGCACGGTCACATCGCGGATCTCGATGGCAGCTGGCATGATGCAGGTAGTGTACCCGTGTTCCCGGGAAATGCAAGGGGGGCATTCAGGCCGCAGCGGCGACGAGTCGCCGCAGCTGTCAGGTGTCGGGTTTCAGGTTTCAGTCGGGCCTGTGAGCGTTGCTCACGTTTTTCGAAGGAACTGAACAATCGTTTTCCGTTCGCGTCGCCGTTCGCGTCGACCGGTCGGTGAACGCGAACGGCGACGCGAACGGT
>JAFGIZ010000052.1 GCA_016929365.1 Lentisphaerota bacterium | reverse complement strand
ACGTCGTGCTTGACCTCGGCTTCGATGGCCTCGATGCGTGCCACGCTGAAGGCGGCGCGTTTCCGGATGCGCGCGAGGTCGGCGGCGGGGACCCGCCCCTTCCGGTGCATGGCCTCGCAGGCCAGGATCTCGATCTGCAGCCAGGTGCGGAACTTGTGCTCGTCGGTCCAGACGGCGCCCATCTCGGGCTCGGTATATCGCGGGATCATCAGTCGGCGGTCCTCGTGGTTATGCCTGCGGCGGTTATCGGCGACGTTTCCAGATGACAACGCCTGACGATACGCAGAACGCCGGCGCTTGTAAAGGCGCGTGTGAAACGGCCGTGCGGGCTTGCGGTCCGCCCGCCCCGGTCTCCGACGGCCGGGCCGGAACGCTCAGCGGTAGGCGCGGGGCTCGATCTGCAGTTTGCGGATGCGGTAATTGATGATCCGCTGCGTGGTTTTCAATTCGCGCGCAACCGCGGCGGCGTTGCCGCGGTGTTTCTTGAGCGCGTCGATAATAATCTCGCGTTCGTAGGCGTCGACGAGGTCCTTGAGCCCGGCGCCGTCGGGCGCGAGCAGGGCGGTATGGGTCTGTTCGCCGGTCTGCAGGGTAGGCGGCAGGGCAAAGCCGTGGATCACGTCGTCGGTCGCGGTCAACACGGCGCGCTCGATGCAGTTTTCCAGTTCCCGCACGTTGCCCGGCCAGTGGTAGGCCATCATCATGTTGATGGCGGCGGTGGATATGCGTTTGACGCTGCGCCCGTACTGTGCGTTGACCTTCCGCACGAAGTGATCGGCCAGGAGCAGGATGTCCGAGCGCCGTTCGCGCAGGGGCGGCAGGTGGATCGGGAAAACGTTCAGGCGGTAATACAGGTCTTCCCGGAAGCGGCCTTCCCGGATGGCCGCTTCGAGGTTCTGGCTGGTGGCCGTGATGATCCGGACGTTGACGGGGATCGTGCGGTCGGAGCCGACGCGTTCGATGGCCCGTTCCTGCAGCACGCGGAGCAGGCGGACCTGGACGGGGGGGGCGACGTCGCCGATTTCGTCGAGGAAAAGGGTGCCTCCGGCGGCGGCCTCGAAACGGCCCTGCCGGCGCTGCATGGCGCCGGTGAAGGCGCCCTTTTCGTGGCCGAAGAGCTCGCTTTCGACGAGGTTTTCGGGCAGCGCGGCGCAATTCACCGCCACGAAAGGCGCCTCGCGCCGGGCACTGCTGAAGTGAATGGCCCGCGCCACGAGTTCTTTGCCGGTGCCGGTCTCGCCGCGGATGAGCACCGTCGCGTTGCTGGAGGCCACCTGCGCGATCTGTTCGTACACCTGGCGCATGGCGCTGCAGTTGCCGATGATGTTGCCGGGCCGGTACTGGTCGCCCAGTTGCCGGCGCAGGCGCCGGTTCTCGGCCAGGAGGCTTTCGTGTTCCTCGATGCGCTCCCGGATCGTGGCAACCGCGTCGGCGAGCAGGTCGGCGACAAGCTTGAGGAAGTCGAGGTCGCGCTTGAGCGCCTCGCTGGAGGCGGGCGGCCGGTCGATGCTGATCGTGCCGATGACGCGGCGCTGGTGGAGAATGGGCACGCAGAGAAACGCCACGCGCTGTTTCCGGCGGGTCCCGGTGCGATCGAGGAAGTCGGACGCCTGGGTAATGTCGGGCACCAGCGCCGGTTGCCCGGACTCGGCCACGCGGCCCGTGACGCCTTCGCCGAGCCGGTATTGCCCGCGGCGTTTTTCGGCGGCGGAAAGACCGCGCGACGCTTCGATGGCAAACACGTCGCTGTCGGGCCGGCGCAGGGTAAACGTGCCGCGGGAGAGTCCCATCTCGGTTTCGAGCACGTCGAGCACCTCGTTGAGCAGCGCGGGGATGTCGCGCTGGTGGGCCATGGCCCGTGAAATCTTGTAGAGAATGGCCAGTTCCGCGGCGGAACGCGACGCAGCGGGCTTGGATCTGGGCGAGCGGGCCATGGCGCATTGAACGGCAGACGGCGGGTGTTTGTCAAGATTGGCAAGCTTTCCGGGGCGGGGTGCTGCCGGGAGGACCTAAAAAGTAAGGCAAGCTGTGTGTGGATATATGGGTGAAGGCATCGTGGCGCGGGAAAAGCATTTCAGGAAACTGAGGGGCGGGCGCCCCTATTGGCTATTGGCTGGGCCGGGGGGATGCGGTAGAGTGCGGCGCAGGGATGAAGCCGACGCAAGCAGACCTGGCGGAGCGCTGTCCCGGGGTGCCGCGCACGGTGCTGGCGGCGCACCTGGCGCGGCTCGACGCGCGATACTTTGCGGCGTGCGACGCGGAGACGGCGGCCGCGCACGTGCGCGCCGTCGCCGCCCTGTCGGCGGCGTCGCCGCTGCGGGCCTGGGCCGAGCCCGGGGAAGGCGGAACCCTGGTTCTGACGGTCGTGGCGTATGACTATCCCGGCGAGTTCTCGCTGCTGGCCGGCGTGCTGGCCGGAACCGGTTTCGAGGTGGTGTCGGGCGACGTCTTTACCTACCGCCCGCCGGCCCCGGGCGCGCGCGGCGGCGGCGGGCGCCGCTGCATCGTGGACACGTTCCGCGGGCGCCTGGCGGACGCGGACGT
>JAFGIZ010000051.1 GCA_016929365.1 Lentisphaerota bacterium | reverse complement strand
CGGGGCTGGCCTGTGCGGCAGGCTACACCGCGCCGCCGTTGAAGCTGGCGCACCGGGGCGCGGGCGAGGCGGTGGTGGGGCTCGCCTTCGGGCTCCTGCCCGTGGCGGCCGCGTACGCGGTGCAGTGCGGCACGGTCCGGTCGGCCGGCGTGGCGGCGGCGGGGCTGACACTCGCGGTGCTGATCGCCGCCGTCTTGTTCATCAACGAGTTCCCGGACGCCGCGGCGGACCGGGAAGCGGGCAAGCGGAACTGGGTCGTGCGCCTCGGGCTCGGCCGCGCCCCGGGCCTGTACGCGGTCCTGGCGTCGGCCTGGGTGGTGCCGCTGGGCGCGGGCCTGGCCGCCGGCGCGCTGCCGGCGGCGGCGGGCGCGGCGGCGTTGCCGCTGCTGCTGGCCGTGCCGGCGATTCGCACGGCGCGTCGTCACGCGGCCTCGCCCCGCCGGCTGCTGCCGGCGAACCGGCTGGCCATCGTGATGCACCATGCGGCGGGGCTGCTGCTGGCGGCGGCGCTGTTGCTTTCGCGCCGGTGAACTGGTAGGGTGCGGCCATGATCATACGCGAAAAGGCGTACCCGCGCGCCGGCTTGATCGGGAACCCGTCGGACGGTTATTACGGCAAGACGATCGCGTTCGCGTTTACGAATTTTTCAGCCGAGATTGTGCTGTACGAGTCGCCGGAGCTGGAAATCATCCCGAACACGCGCGACCATTCGGTCTTTCGCAGCATTGCGGGCCTGGCGGAGGACGTGGAGCTGTTCGGGTATTACGGCGGCATTCGCCTGCTCAAGGCGGCGATCCGGCGGTTCTATGCCTATTGCCGGGAGCGCGATTACAATCTGCACCGGCGCAATTTCACGATCCGCTACCGCACGGACATTCCGCACCTCGTGGGCCTGGGCGGCTCGAGCGCGATTATCACCGCCTGCCTGCGGGCGCTGATGCGGTTTTACGAGATCCGTATTCCGCAGCCGGAACAGGCCAACCTGATCCTGGCGGTGGAAGCGGAGGAACTGGGCATCGCGGCGGGGCTCCAGGACCGCGTGGCGCAGGTGTACGAGGGACTGATGTACATGGATTTCGACCGCGCGCACATGGACGCGCAGGGCTACGGCCGCTACGAGCGCCTGGATGCCGGGCTGTTGCCGAACCTCTACATCGCCTACCGCATGGATCTGTCGGAGGGATCGGAAATTTTTCACAGCAATATGCGCGACCGGTTCGAGCGGGGGGACGCGGAGGTGCTCGAGGCCGTCCGTTTCTGGATCGGGCTGACCGAAACGGTGCGGGAGCTGCTGGAGACGGGGCGCGGGAACGCGATCGGACCGCAGCTTGACGCCAATTTCGACCGGCGGGCCGCGATTTACCGCATCAGCGAGGGCAACCGGCGCATGATCGAAGCCGCGCGCGGGGCGGGCGCCTCCGCCAAGTTCACGGGTTCGGGCGGCGCCGTCATCGGATGCTACGAGGATAAGGCCGTGTTCAACGCCCTGCGGCGCGCCCTCGAGCCGATGAACATACGGATCATCAAGCCCATCCCGGCGCCCGCGGCGGAGGAGGACGACACATGATACGCAAGGCCGTCATACCGGCGGCGGGATTCGGAACGCGTTTCCTGCCGGCCAGCAAATCGCAACCGAAGGAAATGCTGCCGATCGTGGATACCCCGGTGATCCAGTACGTGGTCGAGGAGGCCGTGGCTTCCGGCATCACCGATATCCTGATGGTGATCGGCAAGGGCAAGCGCGCGATCGAGGAGCATTTCGACCGCAATTTCGAGCTCGAGGCGGAGCTGGAGGAGAAGGGCAAGCAAGGCGAGCTGGAAGAAATCCGCCGTATTTCCGACCTGGCCGACGTGCATTTTGTCTGGCAGAAGGAGTTGAACGGGCTGGGGGACGCGATCGCCTGCGCGCGCCATCACGTGGGCAGCGAGCCGTTCGCCGTGCTGCTGGGCGACACGCTGATCGAATCGGACGAACCGGTCACGCGCCAGCTCGTGCGGGCGTTCAATACCTACCGCGAATCCATTGTGGCCCTGGAGGCGGTGGATCCCGATAAGGTCGGGCGCTACGGTGTGATTGCCGGCCGCGAAGCGGCGCCCTCGATATACCTCGTGGACGATTTCGTGGAGAAACCGGAAGCCGGCGAAGCCCCTTCGAACCTGGCCATCGCGGGCCGCTACGTCCTGGTGCCCGAGATCTTCGACTACATAGCCCGCACGCCGCGCGGCAAGAACAACGAGGTGCAGTTGACGGACGCCATGCGGCTGATGAGCCGGACGCGCGCGATGTACGGGCTGCGTTTCGACGGCACCCGGTACGACATCGGCAACAAGCTGGACTTCATCAAGACCAACCTCTGCTATGCCCTCGCGCGGGACGACCTGGGCGCGGAGCTGCGCGCGTTTCTGCGGGAGCTGGTTCAGTCCAGCAGTGCCTGAATGTCCTCCCAGCTCAGGCGCTGGATGACGGCGGCGTCCGCCCGCACGGTGGCGTCGATGACGTTCTGCTTGCGCTGCTGCAGCGCGAGCACCTTTTCCTCGATCGTGCCCCGCGTGATCAGCTTGACGCTGTAAACCGTGCGGGACTGGCCGATGCGGTGCGCGCGGTCGGTGGCCTGGTCTTCGACGGCGGGGTTCCACCACGGATCGAAGTGGACGACCATGTCGGCGCCGGTCAGGTTCAGCCCCGTCCCGCCGGCCTTGAGGCTGATCAGGAAGGCGGGAATGGAGCGGTCGCGGTTGAAGGTCTGGACGACGCGGGTGCGGTCGCGCGTCGCCCCGTCGAGGTAGCAGTAGGGGATCTGGCGGTCTTCCAGGGCGCGCCGCAGGATGGAGAGCATGGCCACGAACTGGCTGAACACCAGGACGCGGTGGCCGCCGTCCATGACTTCGTCCAGCAGCTCCATGAAGACATCGAGCTTGGCGGACGGCTGCTCGGCGCGCAGGTCCGGCAGCTTGAGCAGGTCGAGGTGGCAGCAGGCCTGGCGCAGGCGCATGAGCGTGGTCAGGATTTCCATGCGCGCCCGGTTGAAGCCGCGCCGGGCCACGAGGTCGGAGAGGCGGCGGCGCGAGCGGTCCAGCAGCTCGCGGTAAACCGCGGCCTGGTCGGGGCTGAGCGTGCAGTGTGAGATTTTCTCGATACGGGGCGGCAGGTCGCGGGCGACGTGGGTCTTGAGGCGGCGCAGCAGGAAGGGATGGAGTTTGCGCCGGAGGCGGGCCTGGGCGACGGGGGCGTCGGCCCCGCCGCGGGCGATGGGCAGCTCGTACCGCTCGCGGAACGCATCGCGCGGGCCGAGGTAGCCCGGCATGAGAAAATCCATGATGGACCAGATATCGGAGACGCCGTTTTCGACGGGCGTGCCGGTCAGGACCAGGCGCTGGCGGGCGTTCACGCTTTTCGCGCTGAGCGCGTTCTGCGTGCGCGGATTCTTGATGTGCTGGGCCTCGTCGAGGACGAGGGCGCCGAACGGCACGGCGCGGTACCGGTCGCTGTCGCGCCGGAGCAGGGCGTAGGACGTGACGACCAGGTCCGCCTGGCCGATGCCGTCCCAGGCGGCGTGGCGGTCCGGTCCGCTGAGAACGAGGACGCGCTGCGACGGCGTAAAGCGCGCGGCTTCTTCGGCCCAGTTGTCCACGAGGCTGGTGGGACAGACGATCAGGGCCGGCTTGCCCTGCGCCTCGGGGTCCAGGCGGCGAAGCTGCAGCCAGGCCAGCGCCTGGACGGTCTTGCCGAGGCCCATTTCATCCGCCAGGATGCCGCCGAATCCGCCTTTCTCGAGGAAGCGCAGCCAGTGGACCCCGGTTTTCTGATAGGGGCGCAGGAGGCGGTCGAGCGCCGGGTCCAGCGGGACGGGTTCGAGTTCTATCGTGCGGTTGACGCGGCCGGCGCGGGCGCGCCAGCCGTCGGGTTCCTCGATATCCACCCCGTCCAGCGCGTTAAGCGACGCCCGCACGAAGGGCGCGTGCACGGCCGAGAGCCGGAACCAGCCGGGCCGGGCGGCATCCCGGGCCACGCAGTCGGCGAAGACGTCTTCCAGCGCCCGGACGGCGTCGGCGTCGATTACCGTTGTCCGGTTGTCATGGGTGAAGAACGCGTCCCCTTTGCGCAACGCTTCCCGGATCGCGGCGGCCGAGACGGAGGCGCCGGCGATGTCCCTGAACTCGATGCCGACGTCGAAGAGGCTGCCGTCCGCGGTGTCTGCGACACACACGACGGGGGTCGCAAAATCGAGCGAATCCATGAAAGGCGCCACCCGGCCTTCCATCTGGATCCGCCAGCCGCGGCGCCGCAGCGCGGGCAGGCGGCCGGCGAGGAAATTCAGGACGCTGCGTTTACCGACGAGGGAATCCAGGCTGTCGCCGTCGTCTCCGCCCAGGCCGGCGGCGCGCAGAACGGCGAGCGCCTGTTGCTCGCAGTCCGGGTTGCGCACGAAGTAACGCATGAGGTCGCCGGGATCGGGCAGGGCGAAGTGCTCGCGGGCGTCGCGGCGGCCGCAGATCAGGGACACGCCGTCGTAGTCCGCGAACAGGGTGGCGGACAGCGACGCCGGGCTGCCGCGGAGCGCCAGGCGGAAACGCGGCTGCATCGGCTCGATTGTGAAAAGGTCCAGGGACAGATCGGTGTGGACGCGCGCGTGCTTGCGCAGGAGCGGGAGCTCCCGCTTGAGAAAGGGGATGACGTTCGACCGCGGCACGTCCACGGCCTCGTGGTAGAGGCGGCGGTAGGGGCCGGGCAGCACGGCGTCGAGCGGCCAGGCGTGCCCCGCGTTGTACACCCAGCCTTCCGTGCCGTCCACGACATGGATGGGGCCCCGGCCGTTGTCGCGGAAGGGCGTCTCGGTGTGCGCCTTGAGCACGAGGCCGCCCGTGTCTGGGTTCAGCGCGACGCAGAGCGTGGAGGAAAGCGGCGTGCGGGCAATGGTGACGGGGTCGGCGTGCTCCCGCTGCAGGGTGCCGCCCTCCAGGAGCGCGAGGATGTTGAGGAAGTCGCGGGTGGCCACGTCGAGGGTGTGGCAGGCCGGGCCCTCGCAGATGTCTTCGATGACGTAGAGGAGGGATTCCTCCGCCTTGTCGAAGGCCAGGGGCAGGTCGCGGGGCACTTCGTCGATGGGAACGGTCTGCGTGCCGTACTGCGCGTCGCACTGCAGGGGGATGCGGCCGGTCCGGCAGCCGTCCTCCCAGTCCGTACGGAGCGTGAGGACGAGGCGGGCGGGGTAGGCGCCCGGGGTGTCGGGGCGGACGCGTTTAACGTACAGGGAATCGTCGATGGCCGCGAGCCGCCGGGCGCGGCGCAGCTCTTCGCGGTGTTTCGCCTCGCGTTCGGGATCCGCGGCGCGGCGGACGAGGGAGGCGGCGAGGGCGATGACGTGGGAACAGACCAGCCCGCGCTCCGTGTTGGCGTAGCAGGGGCAATGATTTTCGACATGGCCGCCGGGCAGGATCGTGAGGGAGGTTTTGAGCTCGCGGCCGCTCCAGATCAGGGAGCCGCTGAGGGTGGGCGGCTCGTAGCGCGCGTCCAGCACCATGCCGCGTGCAACCAGGGTCTCGGCGTCACGCACGACATCCGGGCCGGCCCAGTCCACGAGCTGCTGGCGTGTGAACGAAACAGTCATGACTAAACAGTCAAATGTACCGATTGCGGGTCCGGAATTCAAGCCTTTTGCCCCGGTCGTGTAAGCCGATCGGTTAAGGGTATCCGGCGAAGTGTGGCGGTGAAGTGTGGCGTTTTGCGCCGTTCCCACACTTAAACGCCACCCTTACGCGGATACCCTTACACGACCCGCTTACACGGTTCCCATCCCCCCATACGAACCCCCATCCCGCACAACTGGGGGAGAATTTTTGACAGAACGAGCCCGGCCTTCCGGGGTCCCGGCCCCTTACCGCCTGCCCGGCGTTTCTTGTTGTCCCGGGGCCCCTTTTCCACTACATATTGTGGCGGGAAAGGCGCGTATGGCTAAATCGGAGAGAGACGACACTGCCAGGACGATGCGGATTGCGCTGCCGGAGCCGGCGCCCCGGCCGCCGCCGCCCGCGGTCAAGGTGCGGGGGGCCAGTCCGACCTCGTTCGTGGCGCGGCGCCTGGCCACCGAAGACGACCGGCGCGCGTCGGACTACAAGCAGCTCCTGGAGAGCATTTACGACGGGGTGATTATCACGGACCGCAAGGGGCGGATCGTGGATTTCAACTCGCGCGCCATCGATTTTCTGCTCAAGCACGGGGACGAGCTGGCGGGCATGCGGGTCATCGACTTCATTTCCGGGGCGGGCGACGACCTGCTGGCGGCAATTCACCGCAACCTCAAGGAGCACCGCTACACGCTGATCGAGGGGCGCTGTATCCGGTCGGACGGGACGACCTTCCCGGCGGAGATCGCGGTCAACCGGATCGCGCTGGACGAGGGCGGGCAGCTCTGTTTCCTGATCCGCGACATCACGGTCCGCAAGCGGGCGCAGGAGGACCTGGAGGAGGCGATCAGCCGGCTGGAGGCGCACGACCGGGCGCGCTCGCAGTTCGTATCGAACGTCTCCCACGAGCTGCGGACGCCGCTGACGTCGATGATTTACGCGGTCTCCAACATGCTGCGGGGCGTCGTGGGGCCGCTCTCGGACAACGCGCGGCGCTACCTCGAGATGCTGGAAGGCGACTGCCGCCGGCTGCTGACGACGGTCAACGATATCCTGGACCTGCGCAAGATCGAAAGCAACACGCTCGTCCTGGAGCGCAGCCGGGTGCCGTTCGGCATGCTGGTGGGGCG
>JAFGIZ010000050.1 GCA_016929365.1 Lentisphaerota bacterium | reverse complement strand
GTATCGGCCAGGATCTCCTTGTAGACCGGGACCAGGTCGTAGTCGCGGGCCAGTTCCAGGTACGCATTTTCGCCGGGAAACAGCATGGCGCGCACCTATACCACCCGCCGCGCCCCCGGTCAAGCTAAAATGTTTCTATTAATAGAAACACATCGCGCCCCCTCACCCCTCTATCAGCCGCGCGACATGCGCTCCGCAGGCTGAAGCCAGCGCGTCCAGGTTGTAGCCCCCCTCCAGAACGGAAATCACCCGGCCCGCCGCACACACCTCCGCCACCTCCAGCACGGCGTCCGTCATCTCGGCAAAGTCCCGGTCCTCCAGGTAGAACCCCCCCAACGGATCCGCGGCATGCCCGTCGAAACCGGCCGAAATCAGCACCAGCTCAGGCGCGAACTCCCGCGCCGCAGGCAGCACACGCGTGCGGAACGCCTCCCGGAACTCATGCGGCCCCGACCCCGCCGCAAACGGCACGTTCAGGGTGCGGTTCCGACCCGGCCCTGCGCCGCGCTCGTGCGCCCGCCCCGTGCCCGGGTACTGCGGCCATTGGTGCAGGCTGCAATACAGTACCGTCGGATCGCTGTAGAATATCGCCTGCGTGCCGTTTCCGTGATGGACGTCCCAATCCACGATCGCCACCCGCGCCACGCCGTGCCGCCGCTGTGCGTACCGCGCACCCAGGGCCACGTTGTTAAACACGCAGAATCCCATCCCGCGGTCCGCTGTCGCATGATGCCCCGGCGGCCGGACGCAGCAGAAGACCCGCTTCGCCGTCCCGTCCAGCACCGCGTCCACCGCGGCCAGCACCCCGCCGGCTGCCCGGAGCGCCGCGGCCCACGAATGCGCGTTCACGTGCGTATCGCCGGTCCGCAGGAGCCCGCGCCCCGAGCGGATATCCTCGCGCGCCGCGGCCATGTAGCCGGGCATATGGCACAACGCCAGCTCGGCCTCCGTCGCGTCCCGGGCCGGTACCCGCACCAGCCGCTCCAGCAGACCGCGCGCGGCCAGGCCGTTCAGCACCGCGTCGTAACGGGCCGGCCGCTCAGGATGCCCCGCGCCCGGATCGTGCAGGCGGCAGACGGCATCTCCCACCAGCCCCGTCACGTCCCTGCCTCCCGCAACCGCCGCGCGGCGGCGCCTATCGCCGGTATCAACAACAGAAACAACGCAGCGCCCGCCACGTAGATGGCCCGCAATCCGAAGAGCGCCGCGGTCAACCCGCTCAGCAACGGCGCCAGCATAAGGCCGCTGGCCCGCGCGGTGGTGGCCCACCCGAAGAGCACGCCGCGCCGCTCCGCGGGCGTCACCCTGGCCAGCCAGATCTGGAAAACCGGATCGAGCCCTCCCGCGCAGAAGACCATGCCGAACCGGACGGGAAACAACATCGGCAGCGACCCGACCACTGCATGCGGCAACATCAGCAGTCCCGCCCCCAGCGCCGAACACTTCGCCAGGCGCGGCGCCTGCAGGCGATCCCCCAGCCGTCCCATCGCCACCGCCGCCAGCATGCCCGCCACGCCGCACGCGGCATTCAAAAGCCCGGTTCGCGTCGCCGCCCCCGCCAGGGTGCCGTGAATCTCCTGAACCAGTAACGGAAGAAACGGCACGTCGAAGAACCGCACGGCCGTCAGGCCCAGCATCAGCAGCAGCAGCGGAAAGGCCTGCGGCGACAGGCGCCGGGCCATGCGGTCGCGCCAGCCTTCCGCCTGCTGCCCGCGCGGTTCGGGCCGCCTGAACCGTTCCCGCGTCCCCAACAGCAGAAGCGCGGACAACAGCAGCAACCCCGCGCCGGCAAAAAAAGCCCGGCGGTAGCCGAATGTATCCGCCACCAGCCCCCCCGCCGCCTGCCCCGCCATCATGCCCGCGTACACCGCGGCGTTCAGCACGCCCAGCGCCAGTCCGTTCCGATGTTCCGGCGCCGAGACGGAAACCATCGTCTGCGCCGCCGCAATCGTGCCGGTCAGCATCCCCTGCATCAGGCGCAGCAGAATCAGTTGCTGCGGCGTCTGCGCAAGGGCCATCAGGGCCACCACGACACAACCCGCCGTGTTCGCGCGCAACATCATCAGGCGCCGACCGTACAGGTCCGCCACGTACCCCCACAGCGGCCCGAACAGCGCCAGCGTCAACGGCGCCGCGGCGGCAAAGGCGGCAACCCAGGCCTTCAGGGCTACGTCCGAGTTCACGCCCAGCTCCTGGAAATAGAAAGGCGCGAACGGCAGCGCAAAATTGAACCCGCAAATCGCAAAAAACTGCGACAGCCAGATCACCGCGAGATTGCGTTTCCAGTGCACCATCGTTCCAACCCGTATCCCGGCCCCGGCCCGGCCGGCCTCACCGCGGGTCCGACCCTGCCGCCGCCAGCTCCAGCCACGTTTCCGGGGCCAGCGTTTCGGGACGCGCGCCGGCATCCACGCCGGCACCCAGCTCCGTCCGCCCGAAAATCGTGCCCATTTGTTTGCGCCGCCCCTGGAAAGCGCGCCGTGTCAGTGCGTAGAGGCGTTCCCGCGTCTCCCGCGGAATCCGCCGCGCCCTGCGGTCGAGCGCCACAATGGCCGATTGCACGTCCGGCGCCGGATAAAAACAGGACGCGCTCACCCGCTTGACGATCCGGACCCGGTAACGGACCTGGGCCCAGATGCTCAGCAGACCGTAGTCCCGCCCGCCCGGCGCGGCCGCCAGGCGCTGCGCCGACTCCCGTTGCAGCGTGACCACGATCCGCGCCGGCGGCGCCTCGCTGCACACGATCTCCGCGAGCATCCGGTTTCCCGAGGCATACGGCAGGTTCGAGACCACCGCGTCGACACCGGCCAGGAGCTGTTCGGCCGCCAGATCCAACGCATCCGCCACGATGAGCTCCAATGCGGCGTGTTCCCCGAAGCGCTGCTTGAGGTACTCCGCCAGGCGGCGGTCCTTTTCAACCGCACGCACCCGGCAGCCCGCCTGGAGGAGCGGCTCCGTCACCACGCCCAGGCCCGGGCCGATTTCGAGCACCCGTTCTCCGGCACGCAGGGCCGACGCGCGCAGAAGGATATCCAGGATATTGCGGTCGATCAGGAAATTCTGCCCCTGCGTCCGCGCCGGACGCACGCCCCATTCGGCCAGCACCGCCCGCACGGCGGAAGGACTGCACACATTCACGCGCCCCGCGTCCTCTCCTCTCCCGCCCGCGGCTAAAACGGATCCTCCACGACGACCTTCACGTACGCCTGCTGCCGGAGCCGGTCGATCCAGGCGTCGTACAGCGCCTCTGACTTCTCGGCCCGCACCCGCGCCTCGATTTCGGGCTGCACCGCCGCGAACGGTTGAACACTCGCCTCCTTGCGCCCCTCGAGTTTCAGAACATACAGGTTTCGATCCGTTTCGATCACTCCGCTGACCTCGCCGGGGGCCAGTCTTTCCGCGGCCTCCGCCAGCGCGCTGTGCAGGTACTCCGGCGCCATCCAATCGCGTTCGCCGCCCTCGCCGGCAGCGGGGCCCTCCGAAATGTCCCGGGCCACCATCGCGAAATCCTCGCCCGCCGCGATCCGTTCCAGGACGCGGCGCGCCTTCTCCAGACTCCCGGCCGCCGCCTCCGCCGTGTCCCCCTTGCTCAGCATGATCGTCCGCACCTTGACCTGGGCAGGCGTACGGTACGCCTCCAGATTCTCTTCGTAGGCGCGCCGCACGTCCAACGGCCCGACCGATACCTTCTGGTCCACGTGCATGGCCCGCATGTACTGTACAACCAGGTGCTGCCTGATCTCATCCCGCCACTCGTCGTAGGTCAGGCGGTCCCGGGCCAGGGCATCCATCAAGGCCATACGGTCACCCTCAAACTGGTCCGCGATGATCTCCGTGACGCGGTTCTCGACCACCCAATCGGGCAGTTGAAGATTCTCTGCTTCGGCGGCCTCCAGGATCAGCTTGCGCGCGATCAACGATTCCAGGCCCGCGCGGTAGGCATCGCCCAACCGCGCCTTCAGCTCCTCGCCCCCGTACCGCGCCATCAGCTGCCGCTGCACCGGCTGGATCACCTGCAGCACGTCGCTCACGGTCACCGCGTGCTCGTTCACGTAGGCCGCCACGCGGTCCAGCACGACGGCCGGCATAGCGCCGTTCGTCTGACCCCGGACGGCCCCCGCCGCAAGGACCAGCACGCCCAGGCACACGTTTCGCAAAACGTTCATGGCCTAACCTTGTAGCGCGCCCCGCCGCGTCGTGCAATCAGAAACGGCGCCCGGCGGCGTCCGCATCCCGGGCCGGAGGCTGCGCGGCGCGCTACACGATCAACATGTCCGGGTAGCGCCGCCGGTTGCCCGGCGGCGCCCCCACAGATCCGGACGAGCGCGACTAACGCATCCGGTTCCT
>JAFGIZ010000002.1 GCA_016929365.1 Lentisphaerota bacterium | reverse complement strand
CCGGGTCGTGGTCATCGAAATCAACCCGCGGACGTCTCGCTCCTCCGCCCTGGCCTCCAAGGCCACGGGCTTCCCGATCGCACTGGTTTCGGCCAAGCTGGCCGGCGGCATGACCATGGACGAAATCCCGTACTGGCGCGACGGAACACTCGAAAAATACACTCCGTCGGGCGATTATGTGGTGATCAAGTTCGCACGCTGGGCGTTCGAGAAATTCCGCGATATCGAGGACAAGCTGGGCACCCAGATGCGCGCCGTGGGCGAAGTGATGAGCATCGGCAAAACCTACAAGGAAGCCTTCCAGAAGGCTATCCGCGGCCTGGAGAACAACCGTTACGGGCTGGGGTTTGCGAAGGATTTTCATGAGCTGCCGCTCGACGCATTGATGAAACGCCTGGCGGAGCCGTCCAGCGAGCGCCAGTTCCTGATGTACGAAGCCCTGCGGAAGGGGGCCACGATTGAGGCGCTGCACCGCAAAACGCACATCAAGGCGTGGTTTATTGAGCAGATGAAGGAGCTCGTGGAGCTCGAAGAGAAGATTCTGGCCGTTCGCGGCAAGCCGCTGCCGGAGGCCCTGCTCCGGCAGGCCAAACAGGACGGCTTCGCGGACCGTTACCTGGCGCAACTGCTCAACGTTCCGGAAAAAGAGATCCGCGAACGCCGGACCGCGCTCGGTATCGTGGAAGGCTGGCACCCCGTGCCGGTCAGCGGCGTGGTGGACGCCGCCTATTACTACTCGAGCTACACGGCCGCCGACACGACCACGGCCACCGGCAATCCGAACAAGGTCATGATCCTGGGCGGCGGACCGAACCGGATCGGCCAGGGCATCGAGTTCGATTACTGCTGCGTCCACGCCGCCCTCGCCCTGCGCGATATGGGCTGCGAAAGCGTCATGGTCAACTGCAACCCGGAGACCGTGTCCACCGACTACGACACGTCCGACAAGCTGTACTTCGAGCCGCTGACCGTGGAAGACGTCCTGCAGATCTACCGGAAGGAAAAGCCCCGGGGGGTCATCTGCCAGTTCGGCGGACAGACACCGCTCAATATCGCGCGCGAGCTCGAGGCCGAAGGCGTGACCATCCTCGGCACTTCGCCCGAAACCATCGATCTGGCCGAAGACCGCGACCGGTTTCGCGGCGTGATGGAGCGCCTCGGCATCCCCATGGCGGAAAGCGGTATGGCCGTATCGGTGGAAGAAGCCCTGGCCATTGCCGCACGGATCGGCTACCCGCTGATGGTCCGGCCCTCCTACGTGCTGGGCGGACGCGGCATGGAAATCGTCTACGACGAGGAGATGCTGCGCAACTACGTGACGGCGGCCGTGGACGTCACCCCCGACCGCCCCATCCTGATCGACAAGTACCTGGCCAACGCGATCGAAGCCGAGGCGGACGCCATCGCCGACGGAACGGACGCCTACGTTCCCGCGGTTATGGAACACATCGAGCAGGCGGGCATTCACTCCGGCGACTCGGCCTGCGTGATTCCGCCCACGACGATTCCACAGCGCCATATCGAAACGATTCGCGCCTATACGCGCAAAATCGCGCAGGAGATGCACGTGGTCGGCTTGATGAACATGCAGTACGCCATCTATGAGGATACCGTGTACGTTCTGGAAGCCAATCCGCGGGCGTCCCGCACGGTGCCCCTGGTCTCCAAGATCTGCGGGCTTTCCATGGCCCGCATCGCTACGGAGATCATGCTCGGCAAGACGCTCAACGATTTCGACCTGCACGACCGGACGATTCCTCACCTGGGCGTCAAGGAAGCGGTTTTCCCGTTTCCGATGTTCCCTGAGGTCGACCCGGTGCTCGGCCCCGAAATGCGGTCGACCGGTGAAGTGCTGGGCCTGGCCGACTCCTTCGGCCTGGCGTTTTACAAGGCGCAGGACGCCGCCAAGTCACTCCTGCCGACCGCCGGCACGGTGCTGCTGACGGTCTGCGAACGCGACCGTTCGGACCGGCTGACCGAGGCGGCCCGGCGTTTCCGGGACATGGGCTTTCATATCAAGGCCACGCGCGGCACCCGGACGTTTCTGGCCGGACAGGGGATCGAGAGCGAGGGCGTTCTGAAGATGCACGAAGGCCGACCCAATATCGCCGACGATATTACGAACGGCACCATCCAGCTGATCATCAATACACCCTCCGGCCGCATCAGCCAGCACGACGATTCCTATATCCGCAAGACCGCCATCAAGCACGGGGTGCCCTATATCACCACCGTGGCCGCCGCGCTGGCGGCAGCCGAAGGCATCGCGGCGCGGCGCAGCGGAGACTGGGACGTGCGGTCGATCCAGGACTATCATGCGGGCATCCGCTGATTGACGGGCATCTGCTGATTGGAGAAGCTGCACAGGCACCCCCCGGACGCGACGTGCGCGCAGGGCGGCCGATAGGGCAGCATGGGCGTGTACGAGTAAAGGAAGCTGGAATCAACGCATGAACGTTTCGACCTGTATCCTGCACGATACCCCTGCCGGGGATGACTGGAACCGGGCTTTCCCGGCCGGTAACGGGCGCCTCGGCGCGATGGTGTTCGGCGAGATCGACGAGGAACGCGTGGCCCTGAATGACGACACCCTGTACAGCGGGGGCGCCCGCGACCGCGCCAACCCTGATGCCCTGCCGAACCTCGCGCGCCTCCGAGAACGGATCCTGGACGGGCGGCTGTCCGAAGCCGAGCGCCTCACACGCGAAGCGCTCACCGGCCTGCCGCCGATCATGCGCCACTACGAACCGCTCGGCGATCTCCTGGTGTCGCAACGATACCCCGATGCCGCCTACCCGCGCCCGGATGCCTCCGCCCCGGACGCCGGCGACATCGCCTTCGGCAAGCGCGACCGGGCCCGCTTCAGCGGCTACCGGCGCACGCTCGACCTCGAACGCGCCGTGATCACCACCGCCTTCGACGCGGCCGGTATCCGGTTTGTCCGGGAAGGCCTGGTCTCCCGGCCCGACGATCTGGCGGCCCTGCGGTTCACGGCCTCGCAGCCGGGCGCCCTGAACCTGCAGGTCCGCCTCGAACGCGGAGACCGCGCCCGGTATTCCACGCGGTATTTCGATACGATCGGCGTTCGCGGCGGCGACAGCCTGATTCTGGCCGGACGCACGGGCGGCCGCGCCGGCATCGCGTTCGCGGCCGGGGTCCGCGTCCGCGCACGCGGCGGAACGCTCACGGCTCTGGGCGAAAGTCTCTTCGTGAACGGGGCCGACGAGGTCCTGTTGCTGATCTCCGGATACACGTCGGAGCGGGTGGACGATCCGTCCGCCGCCGTGCCGGCGGCCCTGGCCGCCGGCCGGGCGTGGCCGGAACTGCTGGAACGGCATCTGGCCGACTACCAACCCCTGTTTCAGCGCGTATCGCTAACACTCGAGGACACCGGCAGCGCCGGGGACGTCCCGACCGACCGACGCCTGACCGCCGTGGCCGCGGGGGAAACAGACACGGTCCTGGACGCGCTGTACTTCAACTTCGGCCGCTATCTTCTGATCGCCTGCTCCCGTCCGGGCACGCGCGCGGCCAACCTGCAGGGCATCTGGAACGCCTCGTTCTCGCCTGCGTGGGGCTGTAAGTACACCGTTAACATTAACATTCAGATGAATTACTGGCCCGCCGAGGTCTGCGGCCTGCCGGAATGCCACGAGCCGCTGTTCGACCTGCTGGCCGGCCTCCGCGAAACAGGCCGCGATACCGCCCGGCGCCTGTACGGCTGCCGCGGATACGTGTGCCACCACAACACCGACAACACCTGCGACACCTGGCCGACCGACCGCAACGTTACGGCCTCCTACTGGCCCATGGGCGCCGCCTGGCTGGCGCTGCACGCCTGGGAGCACTACCGCTTTACCGGCGACCGCGATTTTCTCGAGCGGGCCTACCCGCTGCTGGCCGATGCCGCGCTGTTCTTTACGGACTTCCTCGTCGAAGACGGAAAGGGGCGGCTTGTGACCTGCCCCTCCGTCTCGCCCGAGAACGCCTACCGACTGCCCAACGGTGAGATCGG